>JBAYBU010000227.1:0-3188 GCA_041669105.1 Bacteroidales bacterium
AAACTCAGCTTAAAAGAGTTATTTTTTACCGTTAAAATTAATTGTTTACATCCTTGAGAATAACATCGTGAACACCACCTTCTATTATACTTGTAGACGAAACCATAGTTATTCGTGCACTTGATTGCAACTCTTTTAATGTGGTTAAACCGCAACTACACATAGTAGATTTGATTTTCCCAAGGGTAATTTCTAAATTGTCTTTAAGTTTACCTGCATAAGGCACATAGCTGTCTACTCCCTCTTCAAATTTAAGGCTGTTTTTACCTCCCATATCGTAACGTTGCCAATTGCGAGCCCTATTAGAGCCCTCTCCCCAATACTCTTTTACGTAATTCCCTCCGATTAACATTTTTCTTGTAGGGCTTTCGTCAAAACGAGCAAAGTACCTACCCATCATTAAAAAATCTGCCCCCATAGCGAGTGCCAGAGTCATATGGTAGTCTTGGACTATACCTCCATCAGAACAGATAGGTATATAAACTCCAGTCTCTTTGTAATAATCATTTCTTGTTTTAGCAACTTCTATCAAAGCAGTAGCTTGGCCACGGCCTATCCCTTTTTGTTCACGAGTAATACAGATAGAACCTCCACCAATCCCCACTTTAACAAAATCGGCACCAGCATTTGCCAAATAGAGAAACCCCTCTTTATCTACAACGTTTCCTGCTCCAATAAAAACATTATTGCCATACTTTTCTCTCACAAAACCTATTGTCTCTTTTTGCCATTCAGAAAAACCATCAGAAGAGTCTATACACATAATATCTACTCCAGCCTTTACCAATGCAGGGACCCTCTCTTTATAATCTTTGGTGTTAATGCCAGCTCCAACAATTAAGCTCTTATTTGAGTCTAAAAGCTCATTAGGATTCTCTTTATGACTATCATAATCTTTACGAAATACAAAATACTTTAATCTATTGTTTTTATCTATAATAGGCAGAGTATTTAATTTATTGTCCCAAATAATATCATTTGCTTCGGTTAAAGTTACCCCATCTTTTGCAGTAACAAGTTTTGCAAAAGGAGTCATAAACTCTTTTACCTTTTTATTAAGAGGGTCAACATCTACTCTGTAATCGCGGCTTGTAACTAAACCCAGTAGCACTCCAGAAGGAGAGCCATCGTGTGTGACCCCAGTTGTAGAAAAAGTAGTCTCCTCTTTTAATTTTAAAAGATCGGCTAAGGTATCTTCTGGAGAGATATTGGCTCGGCTCACTACAAACCCAGCTTTATACTTTTTTACCTCCTGCACCATTTTCACCTGATCTTCTACAGATTGAGACCCAAAAATAAATGAGATTCCACCCTCTTTTGCCAATGCTATTGCTAAGTTACTATCAGAAACAGATTGCATTATTGCAGAAGCAAAAGGGACATTTAGTGATATTGCAGGTTGCCCCCCTTTTTTAAATTTAACCAAAGGTGATGTTAGCGTTATGCTCTCTGGAGTGTGCTCCTTAGTTGTTAAACCTGGGATTATTAGATATTCGTTAAAAGTTCTTGAAACTTCATTAAAGATGTTTGCCATAATATTCTGGAAATAAGTTTTACAAAAATATCAAAATCATTTGCCAAAACACAATATTGGATGTTTTTTATCTATAAATAGTAAAAAGGCTTTAACTATTCATCTAAAGATGTCAATTTCCCTATTGAATATGCATCACCCAATTTATTGCCAACTTTATAGTAAAATTTACTTCCAGAAGAGCCAAATAATATAGGGCGAACTTTTTCTATATCTGGTAAATTTTGGTTGCCAATAACTCCCTCATCTGCCACTATACCCATAATTTCACCAATAAACATAGTATGTAAACCAAGTTCTATCTGCTTTATAAGCTTACACTCCAATGCATAAGGAAATTCCATAACAATAGGAGCATTTACGAATTCACTCTTTTTATGAGTAAGGGCTGTATCTAAAAATTTATTATGGTCTCTACCAGAAACAATCCCAGCGTAATCGGCTTGTTTTACATGCTTTTCAGAAGGGATGTTAACGGTAAAAGCCCCACTCCTTTTTATGTTTCCAAAAGAGTGGGTAGCCTCTCTTAAAGAGATTGTTACACAAGGCGGCCTGCTACAAGCAACACCCCCCCAAGCGGCTGTCATTATATTAGGTGTCCCATCCTCATTATAAGTCCCAACTACTAAAACAGGGCAAGGCATTATTATTGGCCTAGGTTTAATTGCAACTTTCATAGTCTCCTTTATTTATATTACATGAAGAATAAAGTTACCAAAAAACAATCATTTGAACGAATATGCCTGCAAACCTATACGGAATACAGAAATTCGCCTATAAAAATGCATGTTATAGTAATCTTCCCCAATATAAATATTTGCAAAGAGGCTAACATCAGATAAAAATTTTGGTTTATAGGCAATAGTAAATGAGAAATTTAATCTCTCTTTAACATTAAAAAAAGAGGCATCATTAATATTGCCAAACATCCAAGTTGTCTCTATACGTGTTTGAATAGCAGGATCTCTATCTAATACCAGTTTTTTAGAATTACTATAACTCGGGAATCTAAATATCCTTATGTTATTATGCCATCTTAGTTTACTATATTTCCCATTTAACTCCTCTTTGTTATTCATCCCTACATGATACTCTAAAGAGGTTTGAAAATACTCGTTTGTATTTGTAAAAGGGACTATATTTTTATTAAAGAACATTCCCAACTCAACATAATTGGTAGAAAAGTCGCCCGAGAGAACATTGTAAGTTCCATCTTCATTTAAAAACTCACCATCTTGTCCATTAGAGTGATGGACAAGATTAAGAAAGATGTATTTCACATTTTTGGTAGCATGGCTATTTATCTGATGATAAAATGTAATCTCGGGCATATAGCTAGGTGTTCTTACTGGGAAAGACTTTTCTGAATACATCCTAATCATTATAGCTGGAGAGAGGGTGGCACCCCATCTAGAATCTTTGCTGGTCCTTATTAAAAAATATGGTGCTATAAGCCCTTCAAAAATCAACGGCTCCATATTCCCAAATCCCTGGCTAAAAGTAATATAACTATCGGTTTGGTTAGCTCTTACAGCTTTGAAAAAGAAGTTCTCCTGTAATGATAGAGAGTCTTCCTGCGCATTTAAAGAAGAGTGAGCAAAAACTCCAATAATAAATAGAATGGCCACTCTCTTCATAGTTGTTGTCTCTAAAA
>JBAYBU010000228.1:0-3164 GCA_041669105.1 Bacteroidales bacterium
AAGAATAATTTAATGAAGAAATAAAAAGATGAAAGCAACAGAGATTCGCGAATTATCCATAAATGATCTGAGAGAACGTATCGAAACCGAAAAGGTAAACCTGACGCGACTCAGGATGAATCATGCAATTTCTCCATTAGATGATTTATCTCAAATTAAGAAGGCAAAAACTGACATTGCCAGGATGATCACAATATTGAGCCAAATGGAAAATAAGAAGGAGAACTAGAAGTCATGGAAAGAAATCTTCGAAAAGAAAGAATAGGTATGGTGGTAAGCAATAAGATGGAAAAATCTGTCGTTGTTGCTGTTCATAGAAAAGTTAAACATCCTCTTTACGGTAAATTCGTAAACAAAACCACAAAGTTTGTAGCTCATGACGAGAAGAACGAGTGTAGCGAAGGAGATAAAGTGCGTATTATGGAAACTCGCCCTTTGAGTAAAACAAAACGCTGGAGACTAGTAGAAATCTTAGAAAAAGTTAAATAACCATGATACAACAAGAATCGAGATTATTGGTGGCAGATAACAGCGGTGCAAAGGAGGTGCTTTGTATTCGTGTGTTAGGGGGAACCCGCCGCCGTTATGCCGGAGTTGGCGATAAAATTGTGGTTACTGTAAAAAGTGCCATTCCGGGCGGAGAGGCTAAGAAAGGAACAGTATCTAAAGCGGTAATTGTTCGCACTAAAAAAGAGATCCGTCGTTCCGATGGTTCGTATATCCGTTTTGATGACAATGCATGTGTGTTGCTAAATGCTCAGGGAGAGGTTCGAGGGACTCGTATTTTTGGCCCTGTAGCAAGAGAGTTACGCGACACTTATATGAAAATTGTATCTTTAGCACCAGAGGTGTTATAATTTTTATAATAAAAAGATATGAGCAAAAAATTACATATTAAAAAAGGCGATACTGTTTATGTTAATGCTGGGGAAGATCGGAAAAAAACCGGTAGAGTACTCGAGGTCATAACAAAAAAAAATCGTGCCATAGTTGAAGGAGTAAACTTGGTGAGCAAGCATACTAAACCTAATGCAGAACATCCCCAAGGAGGTATAATCAAAAGGGAAGCTTCGATTCACATTTCAAATCTTCAAGTTGTAGATCCTACTAAGGGTGTTCCAACCAAAATAGGCCGTCGTTTGAATGATAAACAAAAACTAGTTCGTTACGCGAAAAAATCTGGAGAGGAGATTAAATAATGGCAAAAACTAAAGATGGAGTTGTAAAAAAGACAGCTCCAAAAACTAAAACAGCAAAAGGTGCAAAACCGGGTAAAATAGAAAAGCCGGGTAAAGCATCTAAAACCGAAGGAGCTCAAGTAGTACCCAAGGGTTATGTCCCTTCTCTTCAAAAGAAATATAGAGAAGAGATAGTACCAAAGCTTTTAAAGGATTTTGGATATACATCTGTTATGCAGGTGCCAAAGCTTCAGAAAATTGTTATCAATCAAGGTATCGGATCGGCAACTGCCGATAAAAAACTTGTAGATGCAGCTCAACAAGAGCTTACTATTATTACAGGACAAAAAGCTGTGCAAACAGTGTCAAAGAAAGACATTTCTAACTTTAAATTAAGAAAAGGAATGCCTATCGGGGTAAAGACTACTTTACGTGCAGCCAAAATGTATGAGTTTTTGGAAAGACTAATTTCTGTTTCTCTACCTCGAATAAGAGATTTTAAAGGCATTAGTGAGAAATTTGACGGGAGAGGCAATTATACATTAGGTGTAAAAGAGCAAATAATATTCCCAGAAATTGATATTGATAAGATAAACAAAATTATGGGTTTAGAAATGACATTTGTCACTTCGGCTCAAAAAGACGAAGAGGCTTTTGCTCTACTTCGTGAATTTGGTTTGCCTTTCAAAAACATCAAAAAACAGTCTTAAATTTTAGAGATAGATAATGGCAAAAGAATCAATGAAGGCACGCGAAGTTAAACGCGCAAAACTATGTGCCAAATATGCAGAAAAACGTAAAGCCCTAAAAGAGGCGGGAGATTATGCTGCTTTGGATAAGCTTCCAAAGAATTCAAGCCCTGTTCGCCAACACAACCGTTGTTCAATAACTGGTCGTCCAAAGGGTTATATGCGTATTTTTGGCATTAGCCGAATCCAGTTTCGTGAAATGGCCAGTAAAGGTTTGATACCAGGTGTTCGCAAAGCTAGTTGGTAGTAAAAAAAGTGTGACATGAGTCGCAAAGTATATGATTTTATTAATAAAGTTGGATATCGGGCATCCGTTGAGGTGTCGAATTGACTTAAAAAAAATTAAAAATGACTGATCCAATTTCAGATTTTTTGACAAGGGTGCGTAATGCATCACTTGCAGGCCACAAGGTTGTGGACATTCCTGCATCTAATATGAAGCTAGAGTTAACTCGTATTTTATTTGAAAAGGGTTATATTCTTAGTTACAAAATGGTTGAAGGTACCCCTTTCAATACAATAAAAATTGCCTTGAAGTATCATCCAGAAACTAATAAATCGGCAATTAAAAAGATTTCAAGAGTGAGTCGCCCAGGGCTTAGAAAGTATGTTGGAGTAGAAGATATGCCAAGAGTTCTTAATGGTTTAGGTATTGCTGTTATTTCAACTTCAAAAGGACTGATCACTAATAAGGAAGCTAAAGATCTTAATGTTGGTGGAGAAGTTGTTTGCTACGTATATTAAAATATAAATTTATAAAATAATTATAATGTCACGAATAGGAAAATTACCTGTAAACCTTACGTCTGGAGTCACAGTTACTGTGAGTTCTGATAACGTGGTTAAGGTTAAAGGCCCGCTCGGAGAACTTTCACAAAAGGTGGATGCCGATATTGGAGTTACCGTAGAGGGGAACGTGCTTAAAGTTACCAGACCTACCGATCAGCCGAGACATCGCTCTATGCATGGCCTCTATCGTTCTCTTATAGATAATATGGTTACCGGTGTTACTACTGGTTACAGTATTCGTCAAAAATTTGTTGGTGTAGGTTATCGTGTAGAGGTAAAAGGTCAATTGCTCGAGATGAGCCTTGGTTTTTCACATGATATCCACTTTATGCTCCCAGATGAAATTAAAGCAACTACAGAACAAGTAAGAAAAGGACAAGCTCCCATACTTGTACTTACTAGTTGCGATAAGCAATTAATTGGGATGATAGCTGCTAAGCTGCGCTCG
>JBAYBU010000229.1:0-3159 GCA_041669105.1 Bacteroidales bacterium
ATCAATAAAGAGAATAGATAAATTATGGCACGTATAGCCGGAGTTGATTTACCAAAAAACAAACGAGGAGAGATAGGACTAACCTATATCT
Organism: Bacteroidales bacterium; assembly: GCA_041669105.1. Classification (GTDB taxonomy): domain Bacteria; phylum Bacteroidota; class Bacteroidia; order Bacteroidales; family UBA932; genus Bact-08. The sequence goes on from JBAYBU010000229.1 coordinate 92, forward strand.
TCGGGATCGGTCGCAGTTCTGCACAAAAAATCCTTGCCCAAAACGGCATTGATTTAAGCATAAAAGTAAAGGACTGGAATGACGATCATATTGCTGCAATCAGAGCAACTATAGCAGAAGAGTACAAAAAAGAAGGTGAGCTTCGCTCCAGTGTTCAAATGAACATTAAACGACTAATGGATATTGGTTGTTATAGGGGTATCCGTCATCGTCTCGGGCTTCCTGTTCGCGGTCAAGCTACCAAGAACAATGCTCGCACACGTAAGGGTAAGAAGAAAACTGTAGCTAATAAAAAAAAAGCAACTACATAGAACCTAGATCATGGCAAAAAAGACAGGAACATCAAATAAAAAGAAGGTTGTAAAAGTAGAAGCCTACGGTCAGGCACATATATCGTCTACTTTTAACAATATAATTGTATCTCTTACCAATGCTACTGGCCAGGTTATAAGCTGGTCATCGGCGGGTAAAATGGGATTCAGAGGTTCGAAAAAGAACACTCCTTATGCTGCTCAAACTGCTGCAGAAGATTGTGCTAAAGTGGCTTATGATATGGGATTGCGCAAGGTTAAGGCCTATGTAAAAGGTCCAGGGTCTGGGCGTGAGTCTGCAATTCGCACTATTCACGGAGCGGGTATTGAAGTAACAGAAATAATTGATGTTACACCAATGCCTCACAATGGATGTCGTCCTAAAGGACGCCGTAGAGTTTAACCCTTTTAAATTCATAATAATAGATTTAACATGGCAAGATATACAGGGCCTACTACAAGAATAGCCCGCAAATTTGGAGAACCAATTTTTGGTCCAGATAAAAATTACGAAAGAAAAAATTACCCTCCAGGACAACATGGACTGGCAAAAAAGCGTAGAAAAGTTTCTGAATACGGTGTTCAATTAAAAGAAAAACAGAAGGTAAAATACACCTACGGAGTTCTTGAAAGACAATTTAGAAATCTTTATGAGACAGCTTCTAGAATGAAGGGTCGTAAAGGAGAAAATCTTATTTTATTACTCGAATCTCGGTTAGATAATATGGTTTTTAGAATGGGTATAGCACCAACTCGTGCAGCCGCTAGGCAGCTAGTAACTCATCGCCACATTGCTCTAAATGGAGAAATTTGTAATATTCCATCGGCAATTGTAAAACCAGGCGACATTGTTGCTGTTCGCGAAAGATCTAAAAGTTTAGAAGTTATTCAAAACACCATCTCACGTGGCCCAGCAAAATTTTCTTGGATCGAATGGGATAGTCCTACACTTACAGGTAAATATTTAAATATGCCTTTAAGAAGCGAAGTCCCTGAGACTATAAACGAACAGTTAATAGTTGAGTTATACTCTAAATAATAATATAATGGCAATTTTAGCATTTCAAAAACCCGATAAGGTAATAATGCTTGACGCTTCCGAAACGTTTGGTCGCTTTGAGTTTCGCCCGTTGGAGCCCGGGTACGGCATCACTGTAGGAAACGCTTTGCGCCGTATTTTATTATCGTCTCTTGAGGGACATGCTATTACTGCAGTAAGAATACAGGGAGTAGATCATGAATTTGCAACTATTCCGGGAGTAATCGAAACTGTAGTAGATATAGTCCTTAACCTAAAACAGGTACGTTTTAAACGTATGGTAGAGGGAGAAGAGTCAGAGATAGTAAATATTACTGTTAGCGGCAAACAAGAATTTACTGCAGAAGATATTTCAAAACAATTATCTTCTTTTAAGGTACTTAACCCCGAACTTCATATTTGTTCTATGGAGCCTTCGGTATCACTAACTATTGAGTTAAGAATAGGAAAGGGAAGAGGTTATGTTCCAGCAGAAGAAAATCGTATTGATGATGTAGCTTTCGGTACTATTCCTATAGATTCGATTTTTACTCCTATCAAAAATGTGAAATTTTCTGTAGAGAACTGGCGTGTAGAACAAAAGACCGACTACGAAAAGTTGAACTTTGAGATAGCAACAGATGGTTCGATTCATCCGAAAGATGCACTCAAAGAAGCTGCAAAAATTTTAATCCATCACTTCATGCTTTTCTCCGACGAGAAAATCACTCTTGAAGTTCCTGTAGAGGTTATAAGTAATGAGCTTGACGAAGAGTCGTTAAGGATGAGACATTTACTTATGTCTAAACTAGCAGATATGGAACTTTCGGTTAGAGCTCTTAACTGCCTCAAAGCAGCAGAAGTTGAGACATTGGCCGATCTTGTATCTCTTCAAAGGACTGAGCTAATGAAATTTAGAAACTTTGGAAAAAAATCTCTAGCAGAGATTGATGCCTTGGTTGAACGTTACAAACTCAGTTTTCAGATGGATGTAACAAAATATAATATTGAAAAGAAAGTATTGAAAAATGAGGCATAATAAATCTTTTAATCATCTAGGCCGCAAGAGTGGACACCGCAAAGCTATGTTGGCAAATATGGCTTCGTCTCTTATTCTTCATAAAAGAATTGAAACTACTCTTGCAAAAGCAAAAGCTTTAAGGGTCTATGTAGAGCCGTTAATTACTAAATCAAAGGAAGACACCACACACTCTCGCAGAACTGTTTTTGCTTATATTAAACAAAAAGAGGCTGTGGCAGAGCTTTTTCGTGCTGTAGCTCCTAAGGTGGCAGATCGTCCTGGTGGATATACCAGAGTTTTGAAAATAGGTTTTCGTAAGGGAGATTCTGCCGAGATGGCGATTATTGAGTTAGTAGACTTTAATGAAGCGGCACTTGCAACAGCTAAACCAGAAGCTAAAAAAACTGCTCCACGCACACGCCGTGGTCGTTCAAAGAAAAGTTCGGCAACGCAGGATTCTTCTGCTCAACCTGTAGCAAAGGAGAAAGCCCCTATAAAGGAGGCAGCTCCTAAAGCCGAGACCAAGGCTAAAACTCCTAAAGCAGATGCTGTTAAAGCAGAGCCTAAAGCAGATGCTGTTAAAGCAGAGCCTAAAGCAGATGCTGTTAAAGCAGAGCCTAAAGCTGATGCTAAAGCTGAAGTTGCTAAAGCAGAACCTAAAGCAGATGCTGTTAAAGCAGAGCCTAAAGCTGATGCTAAAGCTGAAGTTGCTAAAGCA
>JBAYBU010000230.1:0-3147 GCA_041669105.1 Bacteroidales bacterium
ATTTTGCAGTAGCTCCAGTAGAGATAATAAGAGCTTCTGCAACTATCTCTTTTTCTTGGTCTATAGTAACTTTAAATGGCCTTTTAGAAAGATTTACCTTAGTTGCTAATCCAAATCTAACATCGGTACCAAAACGTGCAGCTTGCTCTTTAAGCTGTTCCATCATCTCTGGCCCAGTAATACCTTGAGGGTAACCAGGAAAGTTATCAACTTCTGTAGTTGTTGTTAATTGACCACCTGGCTGGATGCCTTCATAAAGAACAGGAGAGAGATTTGCACGGGCTGCATAAATAGCTGCAGTATAACCAGCAGGCCCACTGCCGATAATAAGACATTTTATTTTTTCTGGATTCATAATTCAATACTATTAAACAATTCTTCAACTGACAAAGTTAAAAATTTTTTTCTTTATAGCTATCTCAAGCCGTAACTCCCAAACCAAGACAAATGCAAATACCCAGCGAGCTATTAAAAGCCACCATATTATTGCACCCACAGAAGCGAGTAGAATAACATCTTCTAAATTACTATGTGATATTGCGATATGATGGTTTAAAAGGTCTACATCTTCTTTTGTTATTTTTCCACTCTCTGTTTCGTCTATCATAACAGCTGCTCCGTATGCTAGCCCCAAGGTGTTTGCAACTATCCATAAAAAAGAGGTTTTTGCAGGTAATCCAAAAACTGCAAGAATAGGGCTAAGTAATTTAGAGAGCCATTTAATTACTCCAAATTCGGTAAGCAATTTTTGTACAATAGAGAGTGCGAATATTAAAGTAGACATCAACACTATAAGATGTAAAGTTTTGTAAAACCACGCCTCAAGCATTTGGATAAGTGTTAATTTGGTTGGTACAACCATGCCAGTGACAACTCCACTACTTTCTGGCATTATTAGATTTAGAGCAAAACCTAGAACGAATGCACTTAAAGTTCTAATAACTACCATTCTAATTGCAGAAGAGCCTGTTTTTTTTTGTACAGCAGTTTCGGTTATCATATTATGGGAGCAAAGAACCATTACTGCTAATATAGTTATTGACCGAACATCTAAATTTAATGTAGAGATAACGGCAATGGCCGAATAGACATTCACGAAATAGCCTGATACATAGGCCAATGCTGCCTCTCCCGGGAGCCCCATAAGATTGAAAAGAGGGTTTAGAAATTTAGCTATCCATGGGAGGATATTAAAATATTCGAGAAAAAGCACCCCCAGAGTTACTATTACAGTTATACGAATAAGCCAAAGACAGGTTTTAAGTGTCTTTGGCAGTATCTCTTTAATTGAGCTTATAGCTCTGGTTACTGCAGATTTTTTCATAAGTCAAATAATCTGCGAAGATAATGTTAATTACGATTGTTAGTAATTATTTTTTTTAGGTTCAAAGTGATCTATTGGATGTATGCAGGCAGGGCACATTTTTAGCGCTTTTTTGCCTTTGTGAACATATCCGCAATTACGGCATTGCCACTCTATCTCTTCTTCTCTTTCGAATACTTTTTCGGCTTTGACTCTAGCAAGCAAAGCAAGGTAGCGAATCTCGTGCTCTTCTTCTACCTTTGCTATCATTCTAAATGCTGTAGCTACTTTAGGGAACCCCTCGTCCATTGCAATTTGTGCAAATTCGGGATATAGCTCGGTCCACTCTTCGTTTTCGCCTGCAGCAGCAGCTTCTAAGTTTTGTGCAGTTGTTCCGATTATTCCGGCTGGGTAAGTTGCAGTAATTTCTACCATTCCCCCCTCTAAGAATTTAAAAAATCTTTTTGCATGCTCTTTTTCTTGTTCGGCAGTCTCTTCAAAAACAGCAGCAATTTGTCTGTACCCCTCTTTTTTAGCGACAGAAGCGAAATAGACATAACGACTCCTTGCTTGGGACTCTCCCGCAAATGCTTTAAGCAAGTTTTGTTCTGTTTTTGTGCCTTTAATGCTCTTTTCCATAAAATAAATTTTAGCTGTTATACACTACAAAATTAACGAATATTTCTCTTTTTTCCTCTTCTAATTTATATATTTGTGTAGAGCTTATCTTATTATTATGAAAATCATTAAAGAAAGAATTCAAAAATTAAGGTATTATCTTGTAAAAGAGGGGCTAGATGCTTTTATTATTCCTAGTACAGATCCTCATTTTAATGAATATGTTCAAGATCATTTTAAATGCAGGGAGTGGATATCGGGGTTTAATGGCTCTGCCGCAATTGTAGTTATCACTTTAAAAGAGGCTCCACTCTGGACCGATTCTAGATATTTTGCTCAAGCTTCTAAGCAACTTTTGGGCACTGGTGTTAAACTAATGAAAATAAAGAGCCCAGGGACTCCTTCTATCTTTGAATGGCTTAAATCTGTTTTAGATGACCGCTCTGTAGTAGGAGTAGACCCTCTACTGTTTTCAAAGGCCGAGGTTGATATTTATAAATTAAATTTAGCTCCCTTAGAGTTAAGATTATGTGAAGACCCTTTTACAGCTATTTGGGATAATAGACCCGTACTTGTTAATACCGCAGCTAGAGTTGTAGCTCTAGAATTGTGCGGAGCATCTACAGAGAGCAAACTTAAAGAAGCCATTAAGGCCCTTGGAGTTAAAAAAGAGTATGTTTATATCATCTCTTCTTGCGATCAAATTGCATGGTTTTGCAATATAAGAGGTAATGATATACCTTTTAACCCTCTGCTCTATTCTTATCTATTGTTTGGTACCCAAGGTATAGATCTTTTTATCTCTCCAGAGAGTATTAATAAAAACGTTAAAGAGCATTTGCGTAAGAACAATATTGCAATTCATGATTATAAAGAGTTCCCTTGTTTTATAGAAAACCTAGATAAAGAACTTGTGCGTATAGCTTCTTTAGATCTAATTTCTGCAAAAATTTTTGATCATGCTCTTACAAAAGGTTCTACTTTTGTTCCAGACATTATACCAGGAGGTGTTATAGGTGCGCTCAAAGCTGTTAAAAACGATACTGAAATTGCTGGTTTTAAAAGGGCAATGCTTGTGGATGCAGTTGCATGGGTTAAGTTTTGGATCTTTATTGAAGAGAGCCTAGAGGAGAGCAATAGACCACTTACAGAATGGGTGTTGGCAGAGAAAATTGTAGAGTTTAGATCTCAAAATGACGATTATTGTGGAGAGAGCTTTTCTCCTA
>JBAYBU010000231.1:0-3133 GCA_041669105.1 Bacteroidales bacterium
AACGAAAATAGTTAAAGTTAAGAACAACAACTAATTATGCCAACAATTCAACAGCTAGTTCGCAAGGGCCGTGTGGTTATCTCCGAAAAGAGCAAATCTCGCGCACTTGAATCATGTCCTCAAAAGCGCGGAGTGTGTGTACGTGTGTACACTACAACTCCCAAAAAACCAAACTCAGCAATGCGTAAGGTAGCACGTGTGCGCCTCACAAATCAAAAAGAGGTGAACGCATATATACCGGGAGAAGGTCACAACCTACAAGAGCACTCAATTGTGCTTGTTCGCGGTGGTCGTGTAAAAGATCTCCCAGGTGTACGTTACCATATTCTTCGCGGAGCGTTGGATACTGCAGGCGTAGAAGGACGCAAACAAAGCCGTTCTCATTATGGTACTAAGAGACCTAAGAAAACAGCAAAAAAATAATAACAAATTCAATTTTTAAGTAAATGAGAAAAACGAAGCCTAAAAAGAGAATTCTACTTCCCGACCCAAAATTTCACGACATTACGGTTACAAGATTCGTGAACAATCTTATGCTTCAGGGAAAGAAGAGTATCGCCTACAGCATCTTCTATGATGCACTGGAAATCATCGGCGAAAAGATGAAAGATTCTGAAAAGGCTCCTCTAGAGATCTGGAAAAAAGCACTCGAAAACATAACCCCTCAAGTAGAGGTTAAAAGCCGCAGAGTAGGTGGTGCAAACTTCCAAGTTCCAACAGAGGTGCGTGCAGAAAGAAAAACTTCAATCTCGATGAAAAACTTAATTCTTTACGCACGCAAACGTTCTGGCCACACAATGGCCGATAAACTTGCCGCAGAAACTATGGCTGCATACAATAACGAAGGTGCAGCATACAAAAGAAAAGAAGATATGCACAGAATGGCAGAGGCCAACAAGGCATTTGCACATTTTCGTTTTTAAGCACCAAAGTACCACATAGTTATAAATGGCAAGAGATTTAAAATATACGAGAAATATAGGCATCATGGCTCACATCGATGCTGGTAAAACTACTACTTCTGAGAGAATCCTTTTCTACACTGGTAAAAGTCATAAAATTGGAGAGGTGCACGATGGTGCCGCAACAATGGACTGGATGGTTCAAGAACAAGAGAGGGGTATCACAATTACATCGGCGGCTACAACCGCATTCTGGAATTATGAAGATCAACAGTATCAGATAAACCTTATTGATACTCCAGGTCACGTAGACTTTACAGTAGAGGTCGAAAGGTCTTTACGAGTTTTAGACGGCACTGTTGCAACTTTTTGCGCTGTAGGTCGTGTACAGCCACAGTCCGAGACTGTTTGGCGCCAAGCCGATAAGTACCACGTACCTAAGTTGGCTTATATTAATAAAATGGACCGTACTGGGGCCGATTTTTATGCTGTTGTGAATGACCTTCACGAAAAGCTCGGAGCCAATGCTCTTCCTATTGCACTTCCTATAGGTTCCGAAGAAAAATTCGAAGGAATCATAGATTTGGTCTCTAGAAAAGCATACTACTACGATCAGGAAGACAAATCCCTTATTAATTTTAAGATAAAAGAGATTCCGGCAAATATGGTTGCCGAGGCCGATGAATGGAGAGCCAAACTAATAGAATCAATCGCAGAATACAACGATTCTATTCTAGAGAAATTTTTTGAAGATCCCGACTCTATCTCAAATAATGAAATTATTGACGCACTAAGGAAAGCTACCATAGATATGGCAGTTGTACCTGTTGTATGTGGTTCTTCGTTTAAGAACAAAGGTATTCAGTATCTACTGGATGCTATTATGCGTTACCTACCTTCTCCACTAGATGTTGGACATATTAAAGGCACAAATCCCGATACTGGAGAAGAAGAGACACGAAAAACAGATGTTAAAGAACCATTTTGTGGTCTTGTATTCAAAATTGCTACCGACCCTTTTGTTGGTCGCCTAGCTTATATTCGTGCATATTCTGGAAGACTAAACGCAGGCTCTTATATCCTAAACACCCGTTCAGATAAAAAAGAGAGAGTTGCCCGCCTTTACCAAATGCACTCAAGCAAACAAAATTCTATAGATTGTGTAGAAGCTGGAGATATTTGTGCAGCTGTTGGTTTCAAAGACCTTCGCACCGGCGATACTGTTTGCGTAGAATCTCACCCAATAATTCTTGAATCTATGTCATTCCCCGATCCTGTTATTGGACTTGCCGTAGAACCAAAAACTCAAAAAGATCTTGATAAACTGGGAATGGCCCTTTCTAAACTCTCAGAAGAAGACCCAACATTTACCGTTAAAACCGATCACGAGACTGGCCAAACAATTATTAGCGGAATGGGCGAGCTTCACTTAGAGGTTATTGTAGACCGCCTTCGCAGAGAGTTTGGTGTAGAGATCAACCAAGGCGCACCTCAAGTAAACTACAAAGAGGCTATTCGCACTACCATACAGCATCGAGAAGTTTTCAAAAAACAGACTGGTGGCCGAGGTAAATTTGCCGATATTATTGTACAAATAGGCCCTGCAGACGAAGGCATTACTGGGCTACAATTTGTAGATGAAGTAAAAGGTGGAAATGTTCCAAAAGAGTATATTCCTGCTGTAGAGAAAGGATTTAAAGCAGCCATGGCAAACGGTGTACTTGCTGGATATGAGGTTACTTCTCTAAAAGTAGTTCTCAAAGACGGCTCATTCCACGCAGTAGACTCCGATGCACTCTCTTTTGAAATATGTGCAAGACAGGCATTCCGTAAAGCATGCCCTAAAGCAAACCCATACATTCAAGAGCCAATTATGGCCCTAGAAGTTCTAAGTCCAGAAGATTACATTGGCGATGTTATTGGAGACCTTAACAAACGTCGTGGCCAAATCAACAACATGGACTCTAAAGGAAATGCAAGAATAGTTAAAGCAACCGTTCCACTTTCAGAACAATTTGGTTACGTAACCGTACTTCGTACACTCTCTTCTGGTAGAGCAACTAGCACTATGGAGTTCTCGCACTATGCCGAGCTTCCTAATAGCTATGCCAAAGAGATTATAGAAAGAGCAGGGGGTAAATACCTGGATAGCGATCTAGACGAATAAAAGAAAAAAATAAAAACATGAGCCAAAAAATAAGAATTAAGCTAAAGTCATACGATCATATGCT
>JBAYBU010000232.1:0-3103 GCA_041669105.1 Bacteroidales bacterium
ATATCCGCTTTTGTCATGATAATAAAAATTAAAGGGTTAGTCTATTTTAGACGAACAAAAATAGTATTATTTAATTGATTAATGCAAACATTAGACCAATTATTTATCTTTTATTGCAATCTTAGTCAATAAAATAGAGATTATAGCTATATTTGAACATGAAAAAGAGCTTGAGGATTATATTTCTTTTAAGTTTTCTACTTTTCACTACAGAAGAAGTTTTTTCTCAGGAATATTATTTTATCTCTGAAATCTCTGTTATTGGAAATAAGAAAACAAAGCCTAATATAATAACGAGAGAACTTCCGTTTAAACGAGGAGACGTTATTAAAGCCTCCTTATTAGATGAATTAATTGCGCAAGGTAGCGAAAATATAACTAATCTCTCTCTCTTTAACTCTGTCTCTGTTTCTAAAGTGCCCTGTAAAGCAGATTTTGACTCCAAATATCACGACGCACAAATCAATATTGTTGTAGCAGAGAGATGGTATTACTGGCCTAGGATAGGCATACGGTTAGAAGAGAGAAACTTTAGTAGTTGGATAAAAAAACCCGACTGGCAAAATATAACCCTAGAAACTGGTTTTACAATCAATAATATTTCTGGCCAAGATCAAACTTTAAAAACAGTATTAACCAGTGGTTTTAATAAAGGATTTGTCCTAGATTATTCAAACTTATCGCTTGATAAACCTGGCAAACATTTTCTTGGCTTTAATTTTACTCGAAAATACTCTCGAGTAGAAAATATCTATACACAAAATAACGAACCTCTCTATATCAAGTCGGACACATCATTTTTAACAAGCAGATATGCTGCTTTTATAACATATACCTTTAGGCAAAAACTAAGATTACGTCATCAATTTAAATTAAAATTTACCTATACCGAGTTAGACCCCGCTGTTTTAAAACATAATCTCCACTACTGGGGCTCAAAAGACCTTAATAGGAGAGGCTACTCATTTGAATACGACTTTACTCTAGACGAAAGGAACAATATTCAATATCCGTTAACTGGATATTACATATTCACTGGTATAACTGCGTATGTAACAAATAAAACAGATGTAAAGTATATACAAATAAAAGGTGATTATCACTATTATGCAAAGTTATTTAATCGTAGCTATCTCTCTGCAAGAGTTCAGTGTGCCCTCTCTAAAAGTAATGTAAATGGGTATATATTTGACAAAGCTATTGGATACGAAAACGTAAGTCTTAGAGGTTATGAGTTATATGTAGCAGATGGGCAACATTATCTTGTATTTTCGCCAACAGCTAAGTATAATTTTTTACCGAAAACTTATTACAATCTAAAATTCCTCTCATTTTTACCTAGATTTAATAAAATTCATCTAGCTCTCTACGGAAAAATTTATTCGGATATTGGCTATGCATGGAATAAACACCCTACTGTAGAGAATAAGCTATCCAATAAACTTTTGCAAAGCTGGGGAGTAGGAGTAGATTTAGTTTCTTATTATGACATAACCCTCTCTACCGATTATTCTTTCAATAAACTAGGAAAACATGGGTTCTTCGTCTCGCTTAAAGCTCCATTAAGATAGTTTGGCATAAAGATTGACCATATAACATATAAGTAGGCTAACCTTTATATGGCGCCTACTTATGACATTTTGACACTTAATTAGAGATATAAATATGAAGTTTCCAAATTTTTTTTTACAACATACAGTAGCAGATAACGTAAACATTATTCCGGTAATGAGTCTTGAGGGAGAGAATGACCTTATTGAAACAGAGCTCCCAGAAACACTTCCTGTAATAGCGCTCAGGAATGCAGTTCTCTTTCCGGAGACAATTATACCTATAACTGTAGGGAGAGAAAAGTCGGTAAAATTAGTAAGAGAAGTATATAAAACTAATAAAATACTTGGAGCAGTTTCACAGAAAGATGCTAAATTAGAAGACCCCGAATCTATAGATTTATATAATATAGGTACACTTGCAAAAATCATAAAAGTAATTGAAATGCCAGATGGTGGCATCACTATAATATTGCAAGGAATCAGGAGATTTAAGGTAATTGAATTTGTAAGCAACAATCCATATTTTTTAGCTCAGGTAAAGTATCTCCCCGAAGATAAAAACCCTAAAAGTAGCAAAGAGCTCGAAGCTATTTCTGGTTCAATAAAAGATCTTGCTCTTCAAATTATAAAGCTCTCGCCACATTTACCGCAAGAGGCTGCATTTGCTATAAAAAATATAGAGGGTTACAGCTTTCTCATTAATTTTATCTCTTCTAGCATGGAGTTAGAAAATATGCTAGATAAAATTTCTTTACTCAAAGAAAACAAATTAAAGAATAGAGCTCTTAAATTACTTGAGATACTAAATAGACAGATAGATCTTCTAAAGCTAAAAGACGACATACAACAAAAAGTAAGAGTAGAAATAGACCAGCAACAAAGAGAATACTATCTTAACAGTCAGCTCAAAACCATACAGGAAGAGCTGGGCATGAACAGTAATAGCCAAGATGTGTCTGAATTAAAACAGTTGGCTCAAGAGAAGGAGTGGCCACAACATGTAGAGGAGGTCTTTGAAAAAGAGGTGCAAAGATTAGAGCGGTCCAATCCTAACTCGCCCGACTATAATATTCAGCTCTCCTATTTAAGATTTCTTGTGGAGCTCCCTTGGAACGAAAAAAGTGAAGATAATTTAGACCTTAAAAACGCTCAAAAGATATTAGATCAAGATCACTTTGGTCTAGAGAAAGTAAAAGATAGAATAATTGAACACCTAGCAGTTCTTAAACTCAAAGGCGATCTTAAATCCCCTATTTTGTGTTTATATGGCCCTCCAGGGGTAGGTAAAACATCTTTGGGCAAGTCAATTGCAAAAGCAATAGATCGTAAATACGGTAGGATCTCTCTAGGAGGTCTTCATGATGAATCCGAAATTAGAGGGCACCGTAAAACCTATATTGGGGCAATGCCTGGCAGAATAATTAATACTATTAAAAAAACTGGTACCTCCAACCCTCTTATTGTGTTAGACGAGATAGATAAAGTAAGCAGTGATTTTAGGGGCGATCCCGCCTCGGCACTTCTAGAAGTTTTAGATCCAGAACAAAACA
>JBAYBU010000233.1:0-3039 GCA_041669105.1 Bacteroidales bacterium
GGGGCTCTCAATACCATTTATGTGGTTTACAACATGTAAACCTTGAGCAGAACCAACATGAGCAAACATACTCATCCCGTTTACATCTCCAACAGCAAAAATTCCTTTAACAGAAGTTTCAAAGTTGAGATCGGTTTTTATATATCCATTGCTCTGTTCAATTTCAATATCAGAATCAATTAAGTTGCCCTTTCTATCTCTTACATTAATAATTAGATCACAAGGAATCTGATCACTATCTAGAGTAAGCATGCCGTTTTTCCACAACCCAGCAGTATTAGCTATCTCTTTATTAAAGACAACTTTAACTCTATCTTTCTTAAGCTTATTAAGAATATAGTTACTAATATAAGGATCGGCCTTAGGCATTATTCCCGAGCTATCAGAGACTAACGTTGTGTTTCTACCCATAAAATTGAATCCCTGGGCAAGCTCTACAGCAACAGGTGTTTTACCTACAATTACTATGTTTTCTGGGATCTCTCTCTCAATAAAGAGCTTCTCGGGTTCAATTACGAGCCCATCAAATTTATTCTCTATTTTAGTAGAAGAAGATCCTGTAGCAATAATTGTATTTTTTGCTTCTAAAAGCCTATTGTTGACAAGTATACTATTTGCAGTAACTATCTTTGCCGAGCCCTTAATTATATCTACTCCATTTTTCTTTAATAAGAACTCAACGCCTCCGGTAAGTTTTTTTACAATACCATCGCTCCGTTTTATAGCCTTATTCCAATTAAATGAGAGAGCCTTTTTATCTATGCCATCAACTCCAAAACGAGTTGCATCATTTAGAACTTTCTGATAAAGTTTTACACTCTCCATTAAAGCCTTAGATGGGATACAGCCCCAGTTAAGACACATACCACCAATAGTGTCTCTCTCTATTATTGCAGTTTTAAGACCTGTTTGCCCAGCACGTATAGCAGCAACATACCCAGCAGGTCCCGAACCTATTATTATTAAATCATACATAATTTTATTCTCCATAAATTAGTCCATTAAAAGTGATACAGGATTGGCCAAGTAGCCCATCACACTATTGATAAAGCGAGCAGTATCACCACCATCGGCAATTCTGTGATCTACAGTGAGAGAGAGAGGCAAAATCAATCCTGGAACTATCTCTTCTCCTTTCACTACAGGTTTTTTAGAAATCCTACCAACTCCTAAAATACCAGCCTGTGGATAATTGATAACAGGAACAGCAAAAAGACCACCAATACTGCCATAGCTAGTAATTGTAAATGTGCCATCTTTCATCTCTTCTAATGTGAGTTTGCCATCTCTAGCTTTAGTAGATAGTTCTTCAATTGCAATTGCAATCTCTTTTATAGAGAGCCTATCTGCATTGCGTATAACAGGAACTACTAGCCCCTTAGGGGTATCTGTAGCAATTCCAATATTGTAATAACGCTTGTAAATCATATTGCCTCCATCCCAATCCATTTGAGAGTTTAAAGATCTAAATTTTTTGAGAGAGGTAGCCACTGCTTTAACAACAAAAGCAAGATAGGTAAGCTTTGCACCATCATTTAAAAATGGTTCTTTATATGTTTTTCTAATGCTGTCTAGTAAAGAGATCTCTACCTCTTCAAAAACAGTCATGTGAGCAGCATTATGCTTGCTTTGCAGCATGTTTTTTGCAATTGTTTTTCTCATCTGCGAAAGAGGTTCAATTTCTACCAGGTGCCCTTCTTGCTCATGCACAACAGAAGCCTCTTTTGTAGAAACAGAGTAGTGGCTAGAATCTTTAGAAAAATCCTTACCGTACTTCTCAATATCATCTTTTCTTACTCTACCACCCGGGCCTGTTCCCTTAACCATATTGATATCTATCCCCAAATCTTTTGCCATAGCACGAGCAACAGGTGTTGCAAGAGCTTTTTTACCATAAGTAGGAGTACTCTTCTCAGAAGCCTCAACACCCTCTTTACTAGCTGAGAGAACCATGCTGTTACCCGCTACTTCTAAGGTGCCAACAACCCCAGCTCCCTCTTCTTCTTCTATAGGCTCTACTTTGGTTGGCTCTACCACAAGTTTAGAAGCCTCCTCTACGGCAGCTTCGCCTGCCAAACCCTCCATCTCTATCTCTACCAACGCAGCTCCAACTTTTATGATCTCTCCAACCTTACCAAATCTAGCAGCAATTATACCGTCTTTGGGAGAAGGAATTGCAGTTACTACTTTGTCTGTCTCCATTGTTACAAGAGAATCGCCCATTTTTACTGTTTGCCCTTTCTCTACGTGCCATTCTACAATTGTTCCCTCTTCTAAACCCTCTCCAATATCGGGAAACTTAAATATATATCTCATAATACTAATATTTTACAGTTCTTTCAATTTCATAAAAAATCTTATAAGGGTCTTGCATAAAATGATGCTCTCCTTTTGGTAGAGGCACTATAACATCAAACCCAGCGACTCTTGCGGGCGGTGCTTCTAAGTGAAGGAAAGCCTCTTCAATAACAATTTGACTAATTTCGGAACCAACACCATAAGTTCTAGGCCCCTCGGTCACAGTAATTAACCGCCCTGTCTTTTTAACTGATTTAACGATTGTCTCCTTATCTATAGGATAAACAGAGCGCAAGTCTATAAGTTCTACACTAATACCTGCCTCCTTGGCCATAACCATAGCTTTTTGAGCCTCTCTAACCATAGCCCCATAGGCAACCACGGTTACATCTTTCCCTTGCGCAACTACATTTGCTTTTCCTAATGGAATTGTAAATTTACCCTCGGCAACCTCTTGTTTTATTGCTCTATACAGCCTTTTGGGCTCCATAAAAAGAACAGTGTCGTTACTCTCAATTGCCGAGATTAGCATCCCTTTGGCATCGTGTGGAGTAGAAGGCATAACAACTTTAAGACCTGGTATATGTCCAAAAATTGCCTCCATACTTTCACTATGATGTTCAAGAGCATTAATTCCACCACCATAAGGCAGTCTAATAACTATTGGAGTCTCTAACTTACCTCTTGTGCGGTTTCGCATACGAGTAGCGTGGCTTATTATTTGATTAAAGGCAGGATAGA
>JBAYBU010000234.1:0-3031 GCA_041669105.1 Bacteroidales bacterium
AACCTTTCGACTCCAAGAAGTCGCAAATAAAAGAGCTACGAACCTCTTCACTACCAGAGAAGGACTCAATCGAAACTATTTGCCTTAACAACAATACAGCTTGGTTTGTAATAAATTCAATATTATTAATACTCTTGAACATTCTATAAAATTTAGACAACTACTATATATGCTACCCTCTTAAAAGTGTACCTCTATCATTACATAAATTAGAAGCATGTTTAATAAAGACCTCAGAGACTCCATTTTCTAAAGCATAAAAGGCATTGTCCATTTTAGGGAGCATTCCATCTTTAACTATACCCTCCTTTTTTAAAGAGCTGTAGTTAGATTTGGTTATTAATGGAATAACCGAATCATCGTCGGTCAAATCATAAAGCACACCCTGTTTTTCGAAACAGTAAATAAGTTTTGTATAATAATCACCGGCTAGCGCAATTGCAATAGAAGAAGCCATAGTATCGGCATTGGTATTGAGAATAGAACCATTACGGTCGTGAGTAATAGGGCAAAATACAGGAATTATGCCTCTTCCAAACAGACTAAACAGAAAACCTATATTAATATTTGTTGGATCTACATCTCCTACATAACCAAAATCTATGGGCTCGGGCGACCTCTTAACAGCAGGCACACTATCAGCATCGGCTCCCGATAACCCTAAAGAGTTACATCCTATCTTTTGCAGCTTAGCAACGATACTCTTATTTACCCATCCCGCATATACCATAGAAACTACTTTTAAAGTCTCTAAATCTGTGATCCGCCTCCCTTGATGCATCACTGTCTCTATGCCTAAATTGACCAGCATCTCACTGGCCATAATTCCCCCACCATGAACCAATATCTTTGGACCATCTATCTTCACAAAGTTTTCTAGAAAAAGATCTAGCTCTTCTGAACGGTCTACAATATTTCCTCCAATCTTAATTACAGTCAAAGTTTTCATTTTGTTCTATTTTGAAAAATAAACAATGGATAAACTAAATAGATAAAAGCATCTTTTTTAATACTACCTGTGCCGAAACCACCCTATTAGCCGCCTCTTGAATCACTATGGAAGCATCACCTTCAATAACACTATCACTCACAACCATATTCCTTCTAACCGGTAGGCAATGCATAAAACGAGCACTGTTTGTGAGTTTCATCTTTTGCTCACTCACCATCCAACCACGATCGATGCTCTGTACAGTACCATAAGCATTCTCATTAAATACCGACCAATTCTTTGCATAGATAAAATCGGCACCCTCCAAAGCTCTGTTTTGATCATACTCAACTCTAGCCTCTCCTACAAAATCGGGTGATAATTCATACCCCTTCGGGTGTGTTATTACAAACTCGTAATCGGTTTGGTTCATCCACTCTGCAAATGAATTAGCCACAGCTTGGGGGAGAGCTTTTGGATGAGGAGCCCATGTAAGCACAACTTTTGGCCTAGAGACCTTTTTAAACTCTTCTATTGTAATAAGATCGGCAAAACTTTGTAGTGGATGCCTTGTAGCTGCCTCCATACTCAATACTGGCTTACCCGAATATTTTATAAATTGATTAATAATAGTCTCTTTATAATCTTCTTCTCTATTAGTTAGGCCAGCAAAAGCTCTAACACCAATTACATCACAATAAGAACCCATTACAGGAATTGCCTCTAAAATATGCTCTGGCTTATCTCCATCCATTACAACACCCACTTCTGTCTCTAGCTTCCATGCACCCTGGTTTATGTCTAATACAATAACATTCATTCCCAAATTCATAGCTGCCTTTTGTGTACTAAGACGTGTTCTTAGGCTGGAATTGAAAAAAATCATTAGAAGAGTTTTATTGACTCCTAATTGGCTCTGAGCAAAAAAATCTTTTTTAACCATATGAGCCAACTCCAAAGCTCTATCTAAAGGGCCAATATCATATACCGAGGTAAATTTTCTCATAGCATTAATCTCTCTTTATTTTTTTCAATTGACCTTTCAAAGGCAACTATAAATTTATCTATCTGTTCGTAAGAGATAGTTAAAGGAGGTAATAATCTTATTATATTACTTTTTGCTCCACCTGTAAATATTTTCTCTTCAAACAGAAGTGAGTTTCTAACAGGAATATATGACTCACACATATCAAGTCCAACCATAAGGCCCACTCCTCTAATATCACTAATTACTCCTTCTCCTACTCTCTCTCTTAGAGAGAGTAGATTCTCTAGTAAATATTTCCCTTTTTTTGCAGCAGTGGTAACAAGATTCTCTTCTTTAATAATTTGCAAAACAGCTAAGCAAGCAGCACAAGCAAGATGGTTCCCACCAAATGTACTACCCAACATGCCGCTTATTGGAGTAAAAGCAGGAGAGATAATAGTGCCACCAACAGGGAATCCGTTGCCCATCCCTTTTGCAATGGTAACTATATCGGCTTTTATTCCAGTATGTTGGTGAGCAAAAAACTTCCCACTCCTACCATAGCCACTCTGCACTTCATCTAAAATAAGGACTGTCCCACGGCGCTTTGTCTCCTTTCTAAGCTCTTTCATAAACTTAATTTTTGGAGAATAAATGCCAGCAACACCCTGTATACCTTCAATAATTACCGCAGCATATTCACCTGTAGAGAGCTCTTGCCTAACCGCTTCAATGTCATTTAAGGCAACAAAGCAAACATTGTGTCCAGAGTTAAAAGGGCTAATTATAGATGGGTTATCTGTTACTGCAACCGCACCCGAAGATCTCCCGTGAAATGCACCTTTAAAAGCAAGAACTTTTGATTTACCTGTATGAAAAGAGGCCAATTTAAGGGCATTCTCATTTGCTTCGGCCCCAGAATTTGACAAGAAAAGAGAATATCCCGTATAACCACTAATTTCTCCCAATTCAGCAGCTAAGGCTGCTTGCATAGAGTTCACTATAGAGTTTGAGTAAAAAGAGATATTATCTAATTGTGATTTAATTTTCTCATTGTAAATATGATGTCCATGGCCTACAGAAATTACTGCATGCCCGCCGTACATATCTAAATACTCCGTTCCATCTTTATC
>JBAYBU010000235.1:0-2999 GCA_041669105.1 Bacteroidales bacterium
CTCTCTTTGCTCCAAAGCGATAAGCCAATAGCATCTGTAGTTATCATTGCATATAATGAAGAAACTAGGTTATTAAGTTGTCTTTGGTCTTTAAGCGATTCAACATGTAAATATCCAATAGAGATAATAGGAGTAGACAATAATTCTAAAGATAAAACGGCGAAAGTTTATAAGGCTGTTGGGTTACCCCATTATGAAGAGAAAAAGCAAGGCCCTGGCTATGCAAGAAATAGAGGGCTCCAAGAGGCTAAGGGGAAGTATTACATCTGTATTGACTCAGACACTATGTATCCAAGCGACTATATTCAAAGAGTAATAGAAGAACTTGAAAAACCAGGAGTTGTTGCAACTTCTGCAACATGGAGTTATGTTCCAAGTTCTTCTTATCCTAGGATATGGATGAGGCCGTATGAAATAGTAAGAGATATTAACCTTTATTTCTTATCATTTAAAAGCCCAGAGTGGGTCGTAAGAGGAATGGTTTTCTCACATGACGCAGAGTTAGGTAGAAAAATTGGGTACAATGTTAAGATTATTAGAGGAGAAGATGGATCAATGGCATTTGGACTTAAAGAGTATGGTAAGATATCCTTTTTGAGAGGTAAACAAACAAGAGCTGTAACCTGCACTGCTACACTAGAATCTGATGGCCCTTTGGCCAAAGCATTTTATATTAGAGTAAAAGGAGCTTTAAAAAAAATTAAGAAATACTTTATTAGTAATAAAGAAAAACCTCAAGATAGCCCAGACAATTTAATAAAAAATTGATGAAAGGAGTATTTATTCATTTTTTTGATTTAGCCGAGCATAGTGGGATAAGTAAAAAAATCTTATACCAGGTAGAGGCATTTAAAAATTGTGGTGTAGATATCTCTTTATCATATATTAATATAGATGAAAGAGGGTTTCAAACTTGTATATATAAAGGTTCAGTTATTCAGGATTTTGGTAATGGATTAGCCTCAAAATGTGCAAAATGGATATCGTTCAATAAACTCACTAAATATATTCTATATAATAACCTAGACTTTATTTACGTTAGAAGCTTTTACAATACGAATCCTTTTTTATTAAAGATGTTTAGATCTTTAAGAAAAAGAGGTGTTAAGGTGATAATGGAGTATCCTACATATCCTTACGATAGAGAAACTAAAGGGGCAGCCTTTAAATATGGAGTAATATTTTTATTAGATAGAATCTTTAGAAACTTTCTCAAAACCAACGTAGATAGAATTGTAACTTTTACCGATTTAACTAAAATACACGGAGTAAAAACCATAAACATTTCTAATGCAATCGACTTTACTCAAGTAAAAGTTAGAAAGCAGTTATCTTCAACTGATAATGACTTTAATTTAATTGGAGTTGCAGAGGTGCACTATTGGCATGGGTTTGATCGTGTTATCAAAGGGATGAATGATTTCAAGAGCACCTCTAATGTAGTTGTTCACTTTCATATTGTTGGCGATGGTTTCCCTGCAGATATAGAGTATTTGAAATTATTGGTAAATGATTATGATTTAAATGACAGAGTTCATTTTTATGGTAACCTTTATGGTAAAAAATTAGACGACGTGTTTGACATTGCCCAATTTGCTATTGCAAGCTTAGCAAGACATCGTACTGGTATTACAAAGATTAAAACATTGAAGAACAGGGAGTACGCTGCAAGAGGGATCCCATTTATTTACTCAGAAATCGACGAAGATTTTGATCAAATGCCATATATTTTAAAGGCATCTCCAGATGATACACCTATAAATATCCACTCTATTTTAGATTTTGCCAGCAACTTATCTATGACTCCTCTAGAAATTAGAAAGACAATAGAAGATACCCTCTCATGGGACATTCAAATGAAAAAGGTAGTAGATGAAATTAAAAGGCTATAAAAAAACAATTAAACTGTTAACAAAAAAAGTGGTATCTATTTATGAATGATATAATGTATATCTCTATTTTAATATTTTGGGTTTCTCTTTTTATAGTTTTCTACACCTATGTGGGCTATGGTATACTATTATTTCTTTTAGTAAAAATTAAAGAGGCCTTTATAAGTGAAAAAAAAATTGAGTCCATATTGCAATACCCCCAGGTAACTCTTCTTATTGCTGCATATAACGAAGAGGATGTTGTTGCTCTTAAGATCTCTAATTCAAAAGAGCTTGACTACCCTAAAGATAAGTTGAAAATTGTGTGGGTAACCGATGGAAGTACCGATTCTACTAATAATTTATTAGAGAAGTATAGCTATGTTAAAGTACTCTTTAAACCAGAGAGAATGGGCAAAACAGCTGCAATTAATAGAGCTGTTCAATTTATAGACTCGCCAATAATTGTCTTTACAGATGCTAATACTATTTTAAATCCGAGTGCAATTACAGAGATCGTGAAAGCATTTGCAAATCCACAAGTTGGATGTGTTGCTGGGGAGAAAAGGATTTTATATAGAGGTGAAGATAGAGCAGCAGCTAGTGGAGAGGGGCTCTATTGGAAATATGAATCATATTTAAAATCTTTGGATTCTAGATTACATAGTGCCGTAGGGGCTGCCGGAGAGCTGTTTGCTATTAGAGGAGAGCTTTTTGAAGAGATTGCTCCTGATACCTTGCTTGACGATTTTGTGATATCTATGAAGATTGCTGCTAAGGGTTATAAAATTGAATATTGTAAAGAAGCATACGCACAAGAATCTGGCTCCCTAACTATGGTAGATGAGAAAAAAAGAAAGGTTAGAATTGCTGCTGGAGGGATACAATCTATCTATAGGCTTAGTTATCTTATGAATATATTTAAATATCCAATACTCTCGTTTCAGTTTATTTCGCACCGTGTGTTAAGATGGACAATAACACCAATATTGCTATTTGCCCTGCTTCCATTAAATCTTGTAATTGTACTTTATCATGAAAGCAAGGTGTTTTACTATTTATTGGCGTTACAGCTAATTTTCTATGTTTTAGCTTTAATTGGCAAAGTGATTGAAGATAAAAAAATAA
>JBAYBU010000236.1:0-2998 GCA_041669105.1 Bacteroidales bacterium
ATTTCACTCGGCATTGGTTTAGTTTTGAGCATCTTTATCCCAATCAATAAACCTCTATGGACCCCCTCTTATGTTTTTTATGCTGGAGGTTGGTCTGTTATTATGCTAGCCTTCTTTATCTACTTTATAGACATCAAAAGAAAAGAGAAGTTCTTTTTCCCATTCAAGGCACTTGGTCTAAATCCTCTATTTGCTTTTGTAATGGCCGGGATATTGTCCAAAACTCTTGGAAGAGTTATTAAATGGCAAACAGTAGTTAGTTTAGAAGATGGCACCTTTAAGGAGGTAACAATGAACGCCTCTTCTTGGATATATCAAAATTGTTGTGCCTCTTTGCTTGGCCATAATGAGTTTGCATCTCTACTTTACGCCCTAATATATGTAGCAATTTTCACGCTAATGGCAATATATCTCTACAAAAAGAAAATAATAATTAAATTATAGATACATGGCCCTTATAGGACTCCTTTCGGATACACATTGTCATTTCGACTCCCAACTTGCAGAATTTTTCAAAGATACCAACGAGGTTTGGCACGCTGGCGATTTTGGTAACAAAGAAGTTTCCGACGCTATTATTGCAATTAAACCTCTCCGTGGAGTGTACGGCAATTGTGATGGAACAGATATTAGAGAAGAACACCCCTACTTACAATCTTTTAAATTAGAGGGGATGAAGTTTCTCATGATGCATATTGGAGGTTATCCCGGTAGATACGACCATCGTGCACTTCAACTAATTACAGCACACAAACCCGACGTCTTTATTTGTGGCCACTCACACATTTTAAAAGTAATAAATGATAAAGTTAACAACTTGATATGTATCAATCCTGGTGCTGCAGGATACCAAGGTTTTCAAACTGTAAGAACTGCTATACGCTTTAGAGTAAAAAACGGTGCACTTCACGATATGGAAGTTGGCGAATGGAGCATGAATAGGAGATAGCCTAGGTATCAATACAAATTAGCTTTCGTAAAAAATATTCGTATTTTTGCATATTCTTATTGAGAATACGAACTTATATTTAACAATCAACAACTATTTTAAATGAAAAGAACTCTTTTAACTTTCACTATTCTATTTGCCTTTTTAATTTCTTGGGCACAACAGACACCTGTTACTAAGGCAAATTACGAACTTGCAGCAAGATTCTCACCTAGTAAAGTGGATAAACTTGTATTTTCCACCCAAATAAGGCCCACTTGGTTCAAAAACTCAGATAAATTCTGGTACTCTTGGCGCTCTCCAGAAGGGCTCACATATTACATAGTAAACCCTGCCACGGGTCAAAAAAGTGTTCTCTTCGATAATGCAAAGTTAGCCGCTCAATTAACAGAAATAGTAAAAGATCCTTTTGATGCTCAAAATATTCCTTTACAAGCTCTAGAGCTCAAAGACGACAATACATTTACTTTTAAGATTACCAGCACTGCTATGGTAGACAAAGTAGATAAAAAAAACAAAAAAGACACAGTAGATAAAAAAGACACATTAACTCAGGAAGAGATATTAAACAACAAAGACACAACAATCATAAAAAAGACCCAAGAGATCAAGTTAAAACGAATTACGAAAGGGCAAAAAGTAAGAAAAATACACTATTTCGAATATGATATTCAAACCAAAAAATTAACAGAGATAGAAGATTATGAACCATTTGAGTCATATCCAAGGTGGGGGAACGTCTCTCCAGACAAAAAGCATGTTGTCTTCTCAAAAAATTTCAATCTGTGGTATATGGATATGGAGAACTTCGAAAAGGCTAGGAAAGACTCAAAAGATACCACTATTGTAGAGCACCAACTTACAACAGAAGGGACTGCTGAGTTTGGGTTTGGCTCTGGAAATAGCAACATTGATGCAACCGAAAAGCAGAAAAAACAGAGAATGGGAGCCCGTATAATATGGTCTCCAGATTCAAAAAAATTTGTATTAATTAGGAGCAATACAGAAAAGGTAAAAGATTTATGGGTTATAGATGCTCTTGCACAACCAAGACCCAAGCTAGAAAAATACAAATATCATATGCCGGGCGAGGCCGAAGCAGCTTCTAGGCATCTCTATATTTATGATATGGATAGCAAAGAGATGAAAGAGATTAATGCTACAGCATTTAAAGATCAAGAACTAGGTATTTTACCTGCACCTCCTCTTAAAAAAGAGATATACGACACTCTTAAACATATAGTTTGGCAGGGCAATAACAATGAGTTTTATCTTATTCGCACTAGTAGAGATCTAAAACGCATTGATTTTTGCGCTGTAGATATTGCAACCGACAGTGTAAAGCCTATTATAGAGGAGAGATTAAACACTTATATAGAGACACGTCAACCTAGATTTGCAGGAGATAACATAATCTGGTGGTCAGAAAGAAGCGGTTGGGCTCATCTATACCTTTACGACACTAAAGGAACTCTAGTGAACCAAATAACCTCTGGAGAATTTCACGTAGAAGATGTGGTTGCTGTAGATGAAACTCAAAAGGTTATCTATTTTACAGCCAACGGTCGTGAAGTAGGAGAGAATCCATATTACACTCATCAATACCGTGTTAACTTTGATGGCAGCAATCTTAAACTCCTTAACCCAGGTAACTACAACCACTCTGCATACTCTTCAGAAAATGGAAAGTATTTTATAAATAACTACTCTGAAGCAAAGAAAATCTCTGCTCCTACATTAGAACGGCATCATGGTATGTATTATCTCCGCTACACAACAACGGAGTATACGGATATAAACAAAACTGAATTATCAAAACAGAAGATTCTTGCGGTAGACCTTGGCATCAATCATGATGCCGTTTGTTCAGTTGTTGACTCAAAGGGAACTGTCTTGGTTCGGTCGTTTATCGACCTTCCCAAAGAAAAAGACCACTTGTATCATAAGCTGAACAAGCTCAAGGGGTTTCAATGTAAGAATGGGAGTCATAGTTCTCAAAAGCAATGGAACTTCGTTAACTATGTCAACGATGAAATAAGCCGTAAGACG
>JBAYBU010000237.1:0-2973 GCA_041669105.1 Bacteroidales bacterium
TCTCTTTTCTTCCATGGATTCTGCCAACCATAGCTAACATCATAGTTGATAGTAGCTTTTCCTGTAGCACCCTTCTTAGTAGTTACAAGAATTACACCGTTGGCTGCACGCGAACCATAAATTGCGGCAGAAGCAGCATCCTTAAGAATCTCAACCGATGCAATATCTACGGGATTAAGGTAGCTAATACCACCACCAACTTCCATTCCGTCTACAATATATAAAGGTTCACTATTATTAATAGTACCAATACCTCTAATCCTAACTTTAGAGTCGGACCCTGGTTGTCCCGAGCTTTGAGTAATCTGCACGCCCGAAACCTTACCTTTCAAAGCATCCTCAACACGAGTGGGGCGAGTAACATTAAGCTCTTCAGCAGTAACCTGGCTAATAGCAGCAGTTACAACACTTTTACGTTGAACGCCATAACCAACTACAACCAACTCATCAAGTAACTCAGAATCCTCAATTAACCTCACATTCAATGATGTTTGATTAGTTATAACAAACACTTGATCAACATATCCAATAAACGAGAATCTCAATGAAGAACCCCTTGGAATATTAATAGTATAATTACCATCAACATCAGTAACAGTACCAATAGTAGTGCCCGGAACCACAATATTAGCACCAATGATAGGTTCCCCCTCATCGTCTAATACCGTACCCCTAATAGTAACCTCCTGCCCTTGCCCCACCTGATTAGCAGCCTGAGGCCTATCAAAAATATAAATCTTATTGTCCCTGACCTCATATCCAATATTTCTGGAAGTCAGCAACTCATTTAAAACCTGCGATAAATCAGCATCCGTTACATTAATAGATACTGCATCACTTAAATCCACCGCTTCCTTGCTATATGCCAAGGAATAATCTGTCTGTTCAGTTATACTTTCCAAGACAGTTCTCAAATTTTGCCCACTAAAATTCAGACTAACCTTTTGCGCAGAGCTAAACATAGTGCTCAACACAAAAAGTGTAATCAGAAATGTAAAGCGCTTTCTAGTTGGAAATCTTCCCATGGTTGTTTGTATTACATGTTAAATTAATAATTAGGTTTCTCTCTCAATATTATTTTTATCGAGCTACAAACTATAGACACGGGAGATTATAAAAAGTATTAGCTAATGTTAGTTTTTAACAATTTAAACTATCCAGAATATTTAAATTACTCCTCAGGAGTCTGAGCAAAGAACTTTCTCACATTAATTTGTCTCGTTTTCACAACAATATCAAAGGGCTCCAATTTCACAACACCGCCACCTTCAATAGTAAAATCTTTCACCGTTTCCTCAATTTCTGTATGTTCAGGAAGAGTTCTCACATCCAATGTGATTGAGTAGTTGCCTGTTGGGAGGAAAGTAATGAAGTTGCCCTGACCATCTGAAACAGCCGTCTGCCTCAGCTTCCCATCATTACTCGTTATAGTAAATCGGAACCCTTCATTTCTTTGTTTTATCTCAATACTATTCTCACCCACTATATATCGAATACTACCTTGCAAAGTGCCGCTCTGTCGCAACGGTATCTCTACACTCGTTTTGTAGCTATTAACCTCAATTTCCTGACGGCTAAACGACCACTCACCGGCCTGTAACTGCTTCACATCATAACTACCAAAAGGCACCGAACTATATTTCACCTCCCCTTTCTCACCAGAGATAAAAGCCTTACGATCAATCTCAACCAAATAACCCTCAGCTGGCGCATCGCCCTTATCATATATGCCATTAGCGTTATAATCGTAATATACCTTAGCAATAATAGAACTTTTTCTTCCTTTTAGAGGTACACCACGCGAAAAATTATATCTTACTCCCCCCTCAACATTAAAAATCTCCCTATTCCCCTGATTAGGATACTTATACCAGCTGCCCGTAAGTATAAATGACACCCTATTACTAGGAGTATAAGTAGTATTAAGATTAACAGACGGAATAGCACCCTGATAAACATCATTAGAGAAATTAACACCAGATGATATTCTAAATTTATTCGATAACTGATGATTCACCGACGCCGATGCCGTAAACCTAGTAAAAACCTTCTCTTGTCGTTGCGCCATCACCTGCTCAAACAAATAATAAGCACCCTGTTGCCAAGAAGTACCCATAGTAATCCATTTATAAGAGAAGCTTAGAGAAGCTTTCCCTTGCGAAACAATATCCTTGCTAATAGGATTCTTAAAAAACCCACCCTCAATAGTACCAAATAAAGAGTACTTCCAAGCAGGATTCTGCCATCTCCACTGCCACCCCATCCTATGAGACGTCATACTTAAATTATCCCCATCATTATCATCCCCAACAAGATAAGAATAAGAAGACGAACTCTCCCTTTGATGTTGATAATTTAAAGAGTTATTGAAATTCTTAATTGAAGGCAGCGAGATAGATATATTGGCATTCTGATTTTCAGAATTATAATTATAATCGTAGCTATACGACTTAGGATTAGAACGATTATAGCTATAAGATAAATTCAGATTCATCCTATCAGATAAACTCACACTACCATTTTGCATTAAAGAAAGCACCCCTTTTCTATTACCCGGAAAATAAGGGTCGCTATAAAAAGCCGAACCATTCAACTGAAGTTTATCTTCAACCCTCCCACTATATTTCATTTCCGCCGCACCAGAGTAGTGATTTTCACCAATCTCACTATAACTACCAGTGGCACCATGAGCAACTAATTCCATATTCCAAGTATTACTAAAACGATATCTCCACTCCAAACTACCTAAATTAAAGATCGCCTTCTCATACGGATTCTTCTGATATACATATGTCGCTACAAGTCCGTTTTTCACATTATTGGCCCCCAGCTCACCCTTCACAAAATAAGAGTAATAGTCGTTAAACCAAGGCCTCTCATCAACAAGATTATAATTCTGATCAACAGCACCAATCGTAACCCTATTCCTTCCCTCCCTATCAGATAGAAGAACCTTAGCCCCCCTTCCATAAA
>JBAYBU010000238.1:0-2953 GCA_041669105.1 Bacteroidales bacterium
GCACCTATGTAGATATGAACCGCGAAAAGAAGTATGCTGTGCCTCTTGGGTCAAAACAGGATGCTGTTTATGATCTATATCACAATAGGATTAAGAGTGCGAGAAGTTTAGTGACTATTTTGCATGGGAAGGGATTAGTTATTGATATTCATGCTCATGGGCATGAGGTACAGCAGGTTGAGTTGGGTTATCTTATCTCTAAAGATAATTTAGATAGAGATAATAGCGAGTTGCTTGCTGGTAATTATTCTAAAGATTGCTCTATCTACTCTATCTCAAAAAATAACAAGGGGAATAAAAATTTTGTGGAGTTGCTTAGGGGCACTAATTCGTTGGGCTATTTGTTGTCTAAAAACAATGTGCCTTGTGTTCCGAATCCAGATAAGTTAACTCCTGGACTTGAGCCCTATTTTAATGGTGGACATATTACTAAAACGCATGGTTCTGCGCTAAGTGTTGGGGGCACTGTAGATGCTATTCAGATGGAGTTTGATTCTACTGCTAGAAGTGCCCAGCGTAGACAAGAGTATGCAAAAAATATTGCCAATGCTGTTTTGGAATTTATTTCTCTTAATTATTAAAAACTAGAAAATCTTTAGGTAAAGAGCTGGATTTAAGCTTTTAATAG
This sequence comes from Bacteroidales bacterium, assembly GCA_041669105.1. Classification (GTDB taxonomy): domain Bacteria; phylum Bacteroidota; class Bacteroidia; order Bacteroidales; family UBA932; genus Bact-08. Next base: position 629 of record JBAYBU010000238.1, read on the forward strand.
AAAACTCTCTCAAAGTTTTAGAAAACTTTGAGAGAGTTTTGGAGGGGGAGAGTTTTGGGGCAAAGTGTTGTTATTCAAGTGCTTTTTGGAAATTGTTATAGGCTTTGGTGTAGATGTTTGTGAGCTCTCTTTTGGAGGTGCTTTGGTTTTCTCTCCATTTGTCTAGGAGTGTGTTAAATTGGTCCATGAGCTCTTCTTCAATTGGGGCAATCTGTTTCATGTAGTTGTTGTAGAGTGCTTTAAAGTTGAAGTAAGATTGTCCGTTGCCTCTGGTAATGTTGAATATCTCTCTATCTTTTACTGCTAAAACTAGATCGCACATTGGGGCATTTTTGCTTTCTTTACTGGCTGTCATATACTGTGGCAGTTCTTGACTTACCAATAGTGGAATTGCTATGCCTAGAGGTGGGTAGCCTAGAATTGTGTACATAACTGTGTGGGCTGGGTTCTCGCTTGGTTTAACTCCTTGTACAATGGTTACTGCTGTAGATGAGAGTCTTGGAATAAAATCTTGGTCTATAAAGTACCCGCTCCAGTTGCTGCTGCTCTCTTGAAGCTCTCCTTTGAATAGTTGGGCTAGATCTATTCCTAATAGGCTATGTTTAAAAGAGCGAGATAGATTAGAGGCAATCCATGCACTATTTATTTTTTTGCCAGTATTTAGTGCTTCGTTAATAATTGTTACTGCTGTATTGTAGCGCACATAACCTGCTCCTAGATTAAAACGACCAGTGAATGAATGGTTTGTGTAGGCTATATAGCCGAGTGGAGCTACGCTAGGGTCGTTTACATCCATCTTGAACCAAGAGGTGTCCCTACATTCATAATAGGCTGCACCGCCGTTGGCGTCTATCGCGGCTAGATTGGTCTCTAGCGCGAGGGGGTTATATTGGTTTAGCAGCAGTTCAAACTGGGCGAGTGTTGCGCATTTAGAGAGCGCTTCAAACATTACAGATGAGACGTTGTTTTTCTTAAGCTCTTCATTTTCATTTAAATTGTACGAGGCAGTATTCATTATAGAGAACCCCGCACTATTGGTTCCGCTCCAAGCGCTGTTGCCTCTGGTGTTGCTATTGACCAATGCTATAAAGTCATATTTTTCTCCTTTATATTTTTCAACACGGTTGTTGCGTTGCCCAGTATCGCGGTGTTTCCACATAATAGGGCGCCCATCTGCAGTTACTTTTCCAGAGAAAATGGCAGATGTACAGGCGTTTGCCTGAGTAGGAGTGAGCATTATTGAGAGCAGCATAATGGATGCCACAGCAAAAATGAAGTTTAAATGTTTCATAGTTAAATATTTTTTCCTACAATTTTACATAATTTATTTAACTCTCAAAGTAATCTAGAATATTTTAGTTGTGGTGTTATAATCCCAAATACTTTAAAGAACGCAAAATTCTTTCGCTTTTTTTGTTTATTTTTGTTAGAACAGAAATAATTAGTTAGTTCTATGCCAGAGCCTAAGCGTCTAGATAAGAGTGTGTTAAAATCTTTAAAGCTTGGAGATAGTGATGCTTTTAGGGAGGTATATGATTTTTACTTCTCTAGACTATATAGTTTTATTTTTAATTCTGTGCGGCAGCCAAATGTTTCTGAAGAAATTTTGCAAGAGGTGTTTGTTAAACTTTGGGTAAATCATAAAAAAATAGACCCAGATAAATGCTTTAATGCATATATGTATGTTATTGCAAGGAATTCTATTGTAGATTATTATCAGAAAAACATTGTTTATAAACTATTAGATAGCAACCATAATAACTTCCTTTTTAAAGAGGAGCCTAGTTTTGTTAAGGATATTATCACTAAAGATATTTTGAAAATGGTTGTTCCTCTTTTAAACGAGCAGCCACCTAGGCGCAGGGAGGCTTTTATTTTGAGTAGGTTTCATAATTTAACTTATAAAGAAATTGCTGCTAAGATGGGTATTTCTGAAAATAGCGTTGATACTCATATTAGATTGGTTCTCAAATATATGAGGTCTAAAATTGGGGCATTTCTCTTTACATTATAGGCCTTCTGGCCTGTGCATAATAGGCATCTCGGCCCCCCATTAGTTGTTTTTACATTTTCTTTTTTGCGGTCTCTGTTCACGGGACTTTCTGTTTGGAGAGTATTATATAGTAGTAGAATACTCTTAAATATGAAAAACCAAATAGATATCGATTTACTTATTAGATGGCTAGAGAATCCTCTGAGTGGCTATTCTATTGACCAACTATACATTTTGCTAAATACTCTTAGGAGTAAACAGAGCGAGGTTGTGATTAACTCTTTTCTTGAAGAGAAGTGGGCAACTTCTCTAACTAATGTTATTGAGCCTCC
>JBAYBU010000239.1:0-2934 GCA_041669105.1 Bacteroidales bacterium
TAGCTGGTAGAATTATGACCCGCAGAGTTATGGGAGCAGCATCATTTATTGAGCTTCAAGACGAAACAGGGCGAATTCAAGTTTATATTAAACGTGATGCAATTTGTACTACAGAAGACAAAACTCTCTATAACACTGTTTTTAAAAAACTCCTAGATATTGGAGATATAATTGGTATCAAAGGCTATGCTTTCATTACAAAAGCAGGAGAATTATCTATCCATGCCTCAGAACTTAAGGTGTTGAGTAAGTCTCTAAGAGTCCTTCCAATAGTGAAAGAGAGAGAGGGGCAAAAATATGACGCCTTTACCGATCCAGAACAAAGGCATAGAATGAGATACGTAGATCTCATTGTAAACCCGCATGTTCGTGAAGTGTTTATCAAAAGAACTAAAATCATGAATACAATGCGTCAGTTTTTTAATGAGAGAGAGTATTTAGAGGTAGAGACTCCTATCCTACAACCAATACCTGGCGGAGCAGTTGCAAGGCCTTTTATTACTCATCACAATGCACTAGATATACCCTTATACTTAAGAATTGCAAACGAGCTTTATCTTAAAAGACTTATTGTAGGGGGCTTTACAGGCGTATATGAGTTTGCAAAAGATTTTAGGAATGAGGGAATGGATAGAACGCACAATCCCGAGTTTACCGTTCTGGAAATATATGTAGCTTACAAAGACTATTTTTGGATGATGGAATTTGTAGAGCAATTGGTAGAAAAAGTAGCAATGGACCTTCACTCCAAAACACTTCTTAAGCTTGGCAGCAAAGAGATTGAGTTTAAGGCTCCCTACAAAAGAGTACCAATGTTAGATGCCATCAAGGAGTATGCCGGTGTAGATCTTGCTGGAATGGATGAAAAGCAATTAGTAGAAGTTTGTGAAAAACTCAATGTACCTATAGATAAGACTATGGGGACAGGTAAACTTATAGATGCGATTTTTGGAGAGTATTGCGAAAAACATCTAATTCAACCAACATTTATAATTGATTATCCTCTAGAGACGTCTCCTCTTACCAAAAAGCATCGTTCTAACCCCCAACTTACAGAACGATTCGAGCTTTTTGTAAATGGTAAAGAGCTAGCAAACGCATACAGTGAACTTAACGATCCTGTAGACCAGCTTGAAAGATTCCGAGATCAAGTAAAACTAAAGGATAAAGGAGACGACGAAGCTATGTTTATAGATATGGACTTTGTAAGAGCTCTTGAGTACGGAATGCCTCCAACTGCTGGCATGGGGATTGGTATAGATAGGCTCACAATGTTTATGACAGATACCCCCTCTATTCAAGATGTCCTCTTCTTCCCTCAGATGCGCCCAGAAAAGTCTCTCAAAAAAGAAGAGAGAGACAGCATTGAATAAAATAAAAAACATGCATATACAAGAACTCTCTTCTGCCCATAATCCAAAGATAAAAGAGTTGCTCCTTCTAAAAGAGAAATCAAGAATACGAATAGAAAGATCTCTTTTTACGGTAGAAGGTAAAAGAGAGATAGATGCAGCTATAAACGCAGGCTACATAATTAAAGAGCTCTACTTTGAACCCGGCCTAATTAAAGAACAAGAGATTACAATCAAATCTCCTCGTTTATATTCTCTCACATCTGCACTTTATGCAAAAGTAGCTTACAGAGAGAGTACCGAGGGATTAATAGCCATTTTTGAAACTAAAGTAAATTCGTTTTCAGAGGTCAAACTATCTAAAATTCCTCTTATAATTGTATTGGAGAGCATAGAAAAACCTGGTAATTTAGGAGCTATTTTAAGGACTGCAGACGCTGTATCTGCAGATGCTGTTATTTTTTGCGACCCCCTTACAGACCTCTATAATCCAAATGTTATTCGCTCTAGTTTAGGAGGTGTTTTTACTAATGTTATTATCCAATCCACTTCGGAAAATACCTTTAACTGGCTGCTTAATAACAATATAGAGATTTTTACTGCTCAATTGCAAGATTCCGAAAATTACTACAGCACAGATATGAGCAAGCCACTAGCAATAGTTATGGGAACCGAATCGCACGGGTTAACTAGCTACTGGAGAGAGAGGGCCAATCACAAAGTTAAAATACCCATGTTAGGCAAACTAGACTCTTTAAATGTTTCGGTATCTACCGCTATATTGTGTTATGAGGCCTTGAGGCAAAGAACAGTTAAAACAAAGAGTAATTTAATTAATGAGTAACCATAAAATAGCCGTAAATGAAAAAGCTTGCTCTCATAGGAGACTCAATCTCTCATAGCATAAGTCCAAAACTCTTTAAGGCAGCATATAGCCATAAGAGAGAGGCAGAGCAAACAGAGTTTTCTTACACATTACTAGATTATCCCACACTTAATGAGGCTATGAACATCTTTTTAAAAGAGGGCTATTATGGAGCAAACATTACATCTCCATACAAAAATGAGATATTATCTTATTGCACAGAGTTAGATATAACTGCTAGCCAAACCGGTGCTGCAAACCTTATATTGAGGCAAAAAGATAATATTAAAGGTTACAATACAGATTGCCAAGGCGTTTATGGCCCCTTAAAAACAAGAGGGATAGAGCCATGTAATGTTATAATTTTAGGCGCTGGTGGTGCTGCCAAAGCTGCAATCAGCATTTTACAAAAAAGAGGATTTACAGTTACAGTAATTAACAGAACTTTAGTAAAAGCAAAAAAACTAGCACAAGAGCAAAATGTAAAATGGGCAACTATCCAAAGCCTACCCGAATTAATAAAAACTAACACCTTATTAATTTACACGATAGCAGTACCTACCCCTTCTCTTAAGTGTGCAGCCCTAAATAATGTGATTATTTTTGAGGCTAATTATAAATCTCCCTCTCTTAATAACAGTGAGTGCAAAGAGTATATTCCAGGAACAGAGTGGCTTGTTCACCAAGCAATCCCTTCGTTTAAATTATTTACCAAGA
>JBAYBU010000240.1:0-2931 GCA_041669105.1 Bacteroidales bacterium
AAGTCGTTATGTGCGAGAACATGCGAAATAATCAGCATATTTTGAGTCGCCGTGTTGTCTTCCACAAGAAATGCGTAGCATGGGTTGGTATTTATCACCATCTCGTAAATTTTAATAAAGCCATGCTCATACATAGTTTTCATTTTGAAGTAACCCTTACCAAAACTCCAATGACCGTATCTTGTAGGCATTGTGTAAGCCCCAAAAGTATACAGCGTGTTAGCCGGCACCACTTCAAAAATAGTAGGGTAAAAATCAAGCCCTAACTCTTTAGCTTTGTTTGAGATTACTTCGGTGATCTCATTTAGCGCAGAAACATTTTTTATCTCATACTCAGTTAGCAATGTCTCACACCTCCTTAAAATTTTAAAGATTCCAAGTTTCTAAACATTGAATGAAACAACTTGGAGTCGAAGAGAAACTTGACAGGTTTTATTATCCTTAGTTCCTCGATTCGCGTTTGCGTATCCTTCTCTACTGTAACCCATGCCTTAAAGACCTCTTTATCTGTATCCCATGACGGTCTAAAGAATTGTTTAAGAGCGCTATACACTCCCGACTTATTTGCAATTAATACCTGTGCGAAATTTTTAAGCGGTCTCAATGCCGTCTCATCTGTAAAGAGTTGATATAAGGTAGTGAATGAGCCTACCCATTGGCCTTTAATTTCACCATATCCCACCGCGTTACATAGACTACATAGCTTACGCATAAGTTTAAGCGCTTTAGGGTTATCGTGACTCCAGTTATCGCCGTCAGAAAAATGGAAAGCGTATAAGTTATAGTCCTCTATAGGGTAGTGCTTTTCTATAAGCTCAATCGCAAGATCATAAGCAGAAGAACACAAGGTTCCCCCACTTTCCCCACGAGAAAAGAATTGCTCCTCGCCTACTACTTTAGCTGTCGTATGGTGGGCTATGAATACCACTTCTACATTAGAATACTTTGTCTGTAAAAACCTAGTCATCCAAAAGAAGAAGCTGCGGGCAATATATTTTTCAAAGGTGCCCATAGAACCTGACACATCCATCATTGCAAATATCACTGCGTTAGACTTGGGCACAAACTTTTTAGTCCAAGTTTTATAACGTAAGTCCTCAGGTTTCATAGGTTTTATTCCTACGATGCCTCTCATAGCGTTACGCCTCATTGCATTTTTAATAGTTCTTCGCTTATCCACATTCGACATTAGGCCATTTTTACGCACATTGTTGAAAGTTATTTTTTCAACAGTAAGGTCTGGATGCTTGGTAGCATGAAGATAAGGAAGGCCAAGATCCTTAAATAAAATTTCTTGAATGTCTTCGATGGATACTTCTGCCTCATAGTATTCTTCTCCCTCCATATCCCCTGCGCCTTTCCCATCCCCAGATTTGCCGTCTTTGCTTTTCTGATAGATTATATCTCCTTTCTTAGAGCCACCCCGACCTGTTCCAGCACCTGGCTCATCATCAGAATTAAATTTGAAGCGGTATTGATTTAGCCCACGGATAGGGATTTTAACAGTCTTCTTGCCGTCACTCATGATTATACTCTCATCCGCAACTATATCTTGTATTCTCTTCCTTAAGACATTTTCTAATTTTTCCTTATGCCTTCTCTGATCCGCCTCGCCCTTTCTGTAAAGAGACCAGTCCTGTTGCGAAACAACTTCCATACCCAAACCCCCATTCATAGTATGGTGAGGTTTGAGAGTTACCTCAAACCTCGCACTGATTTACCTACTCACTACCTGTTCATTAAACTACCTACATATCGAAGCATTTCATTAGCGCAGGAGGGGCAGTAGTTGTGGTTGTCCACGAGCTCTTTTACTACTGCGTTGATTCTCTTCAGCTGCTCTTCATCTGGGGTTTTAACAGACGTAGTTATACGAACTACGTCTTTTAAATCGGCAAACAGCTTTTTCTCGATAGCCTCTTTTAATCTGTAATGGGACTTATAGCTAAAGGGTAAGCCCTTCTTAGCACTAACGCCCATAGCTATGAGAATTTCCTCTCTAAAAGACTTTTTAGCGCCATCGCTCACCCCAATCTGCTCTTCCAGTGAGCGCATCAGTTTTTCGTCAGGGTCAATCTCTTCTTGAGTAATAGGATCTTTTAGCCTAGTTTTATTGCAGTATGCCTCAATGTTATCAAGGTAGTTGAGAAATAGGGTTTGAGCAGAATCTTCGTAAGAATATACGAATGCCTTTTGCACTGCGTTTTTTGCCCAGGTGTTGTATTCGTTGCGGACGACATGCATTTTATCTAAATACGCGTCCTTTTCTTCGCGGGTAATGGAGGGGTGCTGGTCCAGACCATCTTTCAATGCCCTTATCACATCGATAGGGTTGATGCATTTATGCCCGGTCGTAATAAGTGCTGCACTTATCCTATTTATGATGTAACGGGGGTCGATGCCAGACATGCCCTCATCTTTTTCCTGACCTTCCAGCATCAGTTCTCTCAGCTTCGTTAGTTTATAACCATCAGCCTCTTCCCTGTTGTAAAGTTTCAGCTTAGTTAGTATGGAGAGCCCCTCCTCTTTAGCAGAAGGTTTTAAGCGGGTCAGGATCGAGAACATGGCAGCTATTTTCAACGCATCCGGAGCAATGTGAACGTCTGTCATCTCGCTTTGTCTAATAAGCTTCTCGTAGATTTTTACCTCCTCATCGAGACGAAGATTATATGGTATCTTATGGATGATAATACGAGACTGGAGAGCTTCGTTCTTCTTGTCGGAGATAAAGGTTTTGTACTCATTTTCATTAGTATGTGCCACAATTACCTCATCCGCACTTATCAAGGCAAACCTACCTGCCTTGAAATTACCTTCCTGAGATAACCCGAGAAGACACCATAAAAACTGGGGACCTACTTTGAGCATTTCCTGGAATTCCATTATTCCCCTGTTAGCGATATTTAACTCACCATCGAACCGATAAGCCCT
>JBAYBU010000241.1:0-2926 GCA_041669105.1 Bacteroidales bacterium
CCAATAGCACACCCAAATGAGTAATGTATAAGCAAGAAACATCCATTTTTGAGGCATTTTAAACCCAGAGATCACTCCATTAATAACACCTTTTGCGATTTTGGCTATTTTTCTAAAGAGTGGATTTTTTTTACGAAAATGATATATTATATAGATAAAAACTCCTCCAGCAAAAAGTATGGCTACTACTATCCACAAGAGATTAAAGGAGAGTCTTTCTCCTAAAGAATTTATAATTTCACGATTAATAAAAGAGCCAAATTTTTCCCATTGGAAAAAGAGTACAGAGAAGGTTACAACTATAAGTGAAACAAGATCTACACTTCTTTCAAGAACTACTGTACCTGCCACCGTTTCAAATGGAAGACCTGTTTTTTTAGTTATAACTCCGCAACGAGCAAGTTCTCCTGCTCTGGGGATTGCAAAGTTTGTGATATAACCAATGTTTATTCCATCCCATGCGTCTCTTCGTCTGATTTTTACCCCTAGAGGCAGCATTATTAAGCGCCAACGCTGAGCTCTAAACCAAAAAGCTCCTACACTCACCATCATAGAGGTGCCTATCCAATAGTAGTTAGCACTTTTAAGACCAGCAATAAAATCATCCCAATGTACTCCTCTAAACGAAACCCAAAGTAATAGAGCTGCAACTGAAAGCAGTAGCAGATACTTTATGGCCGAATAGAGCTTTTTCATTAAATAATTTTATTTGTATTGGAGTCTGGGAAAATAACGGATGGCTTAAATATCTCTGCTTCTTGTGGTGTCATTAATGCATAAGACATAATAATGACAAGGTCCCCTGCGCTAAATTTATGAGCAGCTGCACCGTTGATACCAATTTTACCGCTCCCTCTCTCTCCTTTTATAACATAAGTCTCAATTCTTTCACCGTTATTTATATTCACAATAGAGACCTTTTCGTTATGGTACAACCCTGCAGCATCAATAAGATCTTGGTCTATTGTTACACTACCTATGTAATTCAAATTTGCTTCGGTTACACGGGCACGATGTATTTTTGACTTCATTATCTCTAGAAACATTTTATTTTAATTTTATATTGTCTATTAATCTTACTGAACCTGTATGTACAGCTAAACATAGTTGAATGTTTTTTGAATCACTCCAGGACTCTATTGGTTTAAGGGTAAAGGTATCTACTATTTGCACATACTCTACTTTTATTAGAGGGTTTTTATTTATTTGAGAGGTAACCCACATTGACAACTCCTTTGGTATCAACAAATTTTGTGCCGATACCATTTTTGCTGCTTTCTCAAGAGTTTTAAATATTAATGGCACGGCTGCTCTTTGTTGGGGGTTAAGAAGCATATTACGTGAGCTCATAGCGAGTCCATCACTCTCTCTCTTAGTTGGGCAAGCGATTATCTCTATAGGATAGTTAAGTTTTTTTGTAATATGTTTTATAATTGCAAGTTGTTGAAAATCTTTTTCTCCAAAAAACGCAAAACTAGGTTTTACGATGTCAAATAATCTAGAGACAACTTGAGCTACCCCATTAAAATGTCCTGGCCTTCCAGCTCCTTCTCCCGTCTTATCTAACCCACCAAGATTAAAGACTCTTTCGTCTCTTTTGGGATATATCTCTTGTACAGAAGGGACTAATATTATTGAGACTCCTACTGCCTCTAATTTTTTACAATCTTCTTGAATTGTTCTAGGATAGTTGGCAAGATCGCTGGAGTTGTTGAATTGAGTAGGATTTATAAATATACTTACAACCACACAATTTGTATACTCTTTTGCTTTTTGCACAAGAGATATATGCCCTTGATGTAGAGCTCCCATAGTTGGTACAAATCCAATTTTACAATTTGCTGGTAGGCAAGAAATTGCATGATTAAAGCTCTTTAACGTGTAACAGACAGTCATCTGATTAAATTTTTTGCAAACCTACAAAAAAATATGAACTTTGTGAGATGTTAAAATCTCAATCCGTTATGGACAAAAAAATAGGAATTCTTGGAGGCATGGGGCCAGAAGCTACGCTTTATCTTTATAAGCTCATAATTAACAATACTCCTGCCAAAAAAGATCAAGACCACATTCATGTTATAATCAATAGTAATCCTAAAATTCCAGATCGTACTCGGCATATTATTTACGGAGAAGAATCTCCACTTACTTTGCTTAGGCAGGGGGCAATAATGCTAGAAAAAGCAGGAGCAGACATGATATTGATCCCTTGTAACACAGCACATTATTTTGTACCAGAGCTCTCTAAATCTATTATGATTCCAATTTTAAATATGCTAGATCTCACCTGTAAATATATTGCTCAATTGGTAGCTGCTTCTGCTAAATATAGTACAGCAGAGAAAGTACCAGTTGGTATTTTAGCAACTACAGGGACTATTAAAACTCAACTTTATCAAAAATATATAGATAAAGAGAACCTTAGTTATGTTTTACCAACAGAGAAAGAGCAAGAATCACTTGTTATGGAGGCTATTTATGGAGAGAAGGGAGTTAAAGCTGGGTACCATAAAGGGCCAGCTCAACTACTTATGCAAGCCTCTAATTTACTGATAGAAAGAGGAGCCCAATTTATTATTGCAGGCTGTACCGAGGTCCCTCTTGTTTTAACCCCTAAAATGGTATCAGTACCTCTTATTAATAGCATGGAGGTTCTTGCCCAAGAGGCAGTTAAATTGGCTATGACCAATGACAAAATTTGAACTGTTTTTATATTTAGCATAAAGGAATTATTGTGAAATCGATACTGGGAATAGGAAATGCTCTTACTGATATATTAGTTGTTTTGGAAAACGACAGTTTATTATTAAAATACAACCTTCCAAAAGGGAGCATGCAACATGTAGATCGTGAAACTGGAGAAAATATATGGGAAGCTCTTAAAAATAAAGGAATTAGGTATGTGGCCGGTGGCTCTGCTGCAAAC
>JBAYBU010000242.1:0-2919 GCA_041669105.1 Bacteroidales bacterium
AAGAGGGATAGTTTTGCCCACAACAAATTTCATAAAGCCACTCCAATCTATTACCGAAATTGTTTGCGATACTGTTATTTTATTGCCAGTAAATCTTGCATCTATCCAAGTATCGCTTATGCGATGGGCTGCCATAAACACATGACCAAAGGTTAGGTTCATGATTGCCGAGATGTAAAATGCTCTTAAAATTTTAATGTGTGGATAACCAGTGTAAATGAACCCCTTGGCTACTGCACTGTCTACCCCGCCAGTATATAAAGCAAACATCAAAACAATAGCAACACCTAACAGACCCCATACTAGCATTTTGGGTAAAACACCCTTAACCGCTTGCCATTTGCCACTAACCAGCCGTATTGCTAAAAATTCACCCATTATTGAGAGAGTAGCAAACTTAATAAACCCCATTAGATAAGGGTGTCCGTTGGTTGCGTTTATAAATAGAAGATGGGTTGGAGGATATAGAAGAAAAGTTGCGAAAATTGCGATTAGACCAATCCATATTAAAGTTCTATATTTTGCCATTTTATTTAAATTAAATTGTTTTTTGTGAGAGCTTCAATTGCTGCTTTTACTTTTTGCACAGATGTTACTTGCTTGGTATAGTCTCCACCTAATGCGTTGGGAGTGAAAGAGGTAATTACTATGGCCTATAGTGGGTGAGTAAAATAAAATCTAGCCCCCGAGCTATAATCAGGGTCTATCCATATTTTCCCACCTAGGCGTGTTACAATCTGTTTAGAGATAGCTAGCCCTAAACCATTTCCCTGTCTAAAAGTGTCTATCTTCCCAAATCTCTCAAAAATCTCATAGTGTTTGTCGGCCGGAACTCCTATGCCTGTATCAGTTATAGAGAACTGTATAGTATCTTTATCTAGAACATCATAGGTTAGTGTAATAGACCCTTTTTCTGTGAACTTGGTTGAGTTTGCAATAAGGTTTAGTAACACTTGAGAGAGCCTATGTGCATCTGTTTTAATTTTTAGATTTTTGGCTTTAGGAATAAATCGATATTCAATCTCCTCTTTTTGCATATAGGCGGTTGTAGACATTACTTGGTTACAAACATCATTGACATTGGCCTCTTTTAAGAGAAATACCATTCTACCAGTTTCTAGCCCCGATATGTCAAGGATATCGGTAATTAAGGTTAATAACAGCTCTGAGTTTTGAGCAATTATAGCTGTCGCTTTTTTTCTCTCTTGAGGAGGGAAATCATCTTCGGTTAAGAGGTTAGAAAAACCGACTATTGAGTTAAGAGGAGTTCTGATTTCGTGACTCATATTTGCCAGAAAAGCGCTTTTTAATCTATCACTCTCTTCTGCCATCTTTTTTGCCTTTATAAGCTCTTCACTATTTTGTTCTAATTTAGATCTTAGTCTTTGGTTACGAGTGTATAGTAGAGAGAGCGCAACTATAAAACAAGCGAGGATTATAGCTATAACAGATATTATATAGAGATAATTTTTATATGTTTTAATCCTAGGATCAGAAACATTAACAAGTCTACTGTGGAGAGGGAGGTTTTTTTCAGTAATTTTAAACTCTTCAACCTTTTTATGATTAAAACTGTAAAGGCTTCCTTCACCAATAAACCGGAGAGAGTCTAAATTCCCTTTCTGGTAGTTAATAATTTGATTTGCAATATTTAAAGCCGAGTGATTATAAAGCGGAATATAGCCTCCAATAGCAACACTCTCCAATCCTGCTCCTGTTAAGGTAAATACTGGAATTTCTGGCCTAAAGGAGAGTAAATTTTCAAGTGAATTAGGCAAGTAGTGTTGTCCATCTTTATTGACCTTCCATGCCCCTATCACTATTGCACTCTCTTTTGGTAACTTACTTATCGCCTGACTAAGCTGAGCCATACTATTAATACGGCTATCAAGATAGATGTAGTTTAATTGGGGCATTTTATCTACACATCTCTGGAAATATGTTTTTAAAGATACCCCACCGTAGGTATTGTCTGTGATTACAGCAATATTTTTTGTTTGAGGGAAGTAAGAGAGAATAAGCTCAATATTTTTAAAAGGGCTAAAAGAGACTATACTTCCCCCAGAAAGGGATAATCTCCTTGCTTTACGTGCAGAGTTTATCCATTGTGGTTCCCATGTTTCATCCATGGGTGCTGTAGGAAGATTTATACCTGTTGCACTAATAAAAGAGCCGAATATTAAAACGTCTTTTGGTAAATCAGTTTGAGATATGAGGGCAGCCCATGCCTCTTGCCCAATCGCAATAATAAATTTTAAATTTTGGTTTGTATATTTATTTATTATTGTCTCTACACGCCCTTTCCACATCCATGCTTCTTCCGAAAAGTTTTTTACAGCAAGATCCTCTACAAATACGGTATAGTTATTGGGGTATGATTCGTTTAAAGCACTTTCAAAATCTACGATGAACTTTGTTGCACTACTAGTGCTAGGGTTAAAAGATGATATTATAAGGAAAACATCAGATTTAAGCTGAGTTTTTTCAGATGCTAACTCTACCGTTTTTACTGAATCTTTAGCCTGCATTATTGAGAAAGCCGGCAAAGAAAAAGAGAGTGAAAATACTACTACAGTATACAGAAACAAGTTGATTTTTTTATAGTCCATTGCTATTTATGAGTCGATAAAACCAAATGTAATAAAAAAAGAGAGAAACTAATATAGTTGTTATTTCGATTTATTGAAGTAAAACGAAATTAATGATAATGTTCCAAATAAAAGCATAGTTATTGCCTGAGATTCATGAGAGATTGTGGCAAAAATAACTCCTGTGGTTTGGTCTATTGCATAGACCGAAGCAAGCGCAAGTGAAATAATAAAATGATAGGCCCCTATTCCACCTTGTACAGGGATAACCCATCCCAAACCACCTACCACCATTAAGAAGAGCGCGTCAACTGCACCGAGCCCGTATGCG
>JBAYBU010000243.1:0-2914 GCA_041669105.1 Bacteroidales bacterium
AAAACCCACATTCAGCAAGGGTGGAAAATTGAGCTTTCTGCACTCCACTTTTGATGCGTTTGAGACCTTCCTTTTTGTACCCGATACGGTGACTCTCAAAGGAACGCACATAAGAGACAGCATAGACCTAAAGAGAACTATGACCATGGTAATTTTTGCTCTAACACCTGCCCTCTTGTTTGGAATGTATAACACAGGATACCAGCACTCACTAGCCACCGGCGCCTCAATGGATTTTTTCCAAACTTTCTTTTACGGATTTTGGAAAGTACTCCCAATGGTAATAGTATCTTATGGAGTAGGGCTAGGGATAGAGTTTGCCTCGGCCCAAATTCGCGGCCACGAAGTTAACGAAGGCTACCTAGTAACAGGAATGCTCATTCCACTTATTATGCCAGTAGATCTTCCATTATGGATGTTGGCACTAGCAGTTGTGTTTTCGGTTATTATAGGTAAAGAGGTGTTTGGCGGGACTGGAATGAATATCTGGAACCCAGCACTTATAGCAAGAGCCTTCGCATTCTTTGCCTACCCCTCATTTATGTCTGGAGATAAAGTTTGGATAAGCGGGCTCAATAAAGGAGTAGATATTATAGATGGCTTTTCTGGAGCCACTCCTCTTGGAAATGCACAAGCAGGGCTCTGGAGCGAAATTCCATCTCTCCAAGAGATGTTTATTGGGCTTATTCCCGGCTCCGTAGGAGAGACCTCTACAATAGCAATATTGTTAGGTGCAGCAATGCTTCTCTTTACAGGAATAGCCAGTTGGAGAATTATGCTTAGCGTATTTGGAGGTGGCCTTTTAATAGGACTTCTCTTTAACGCGCTAGCTCCCAGCCCCGAATCTTACCTAGCACTACCTGCATGGAACCACTTAGTAATGGGCGGTTATGCATTTGGAGCTGTATTTATGGCAACCGATCCAGTAACCGGCTCACAAACCAATAGAGGAAAATGGGTTTACGGCTTTCTCATTGGTGGATTTGCCGTAACCATTAGAGTATTTAACCCAGGATACCCAGAGGGTATGATGCTCTCTATCCTGCTCATGAATACCTTTGCACCGCTAATAGACTATGTAGTAGTGCAAAAGAACATCAAGAGAAGAGTAAAAAGAGCTGTCATAAAATAGGAGAAAGAGAAGATGGATACAAATAATAATTTATACACAATAATTTACGCTACCGTTATGGTAATAGTGGTAGCAGTTGTACTTGCCCTAGCCTCTTCGCTATTAAAAGAGAGACAGGATCGCAACGTAGAGTTAGAGAGAAAACAGATGGTCTTACGCTCAGTTCATCTTGGGACAGAGATACCAGAAAATCAAGATAAAAACGATTTTATAGAGCAAGAGTACGCAAAATATATAACCGACTCATCTATAATAGAAAACGGCCGAGAGCTAGTGCTTTATGTTTGCAAACTAGAGGATAATCAAAAAAAATACATAATACCTCTACACGGAGCTGGACTTTGGGGCCCTGTTTGGGGCTACATCTCTCTACAAGACGATTTTAATACCGTAAGTGGAGCAGTGTTCGACCACAAAAGCGAAACCCCAGGGTTAGGTGCCGAGATTACTACGCCTATGTTTTATAATCAATTTATTGATAAGCAAATATTTGACAATACCGGCAAATATGTATCAATAAGAGTAGTAAAAGGTGGCGCAGCCCCCGATAGCAAACATCAGGTAGATGCAATTTCTGGAGGGACCATAACCTCCGAAGCAGTAGAAGAGATGCTTCGCAAAAATATTAGCGAATACCTCAACTTCTTTAAAACCAACTTGCAATCAGCAGCAGAAACAGCCAAAGCCGAGGCCGAGGCCAAAGCTGATGCAACAGTTAATAACCAGGAAAATAATTAGTGTCATGGATAAGAAAATATTTATAGAACCACTTTTTAGAAACAACCCCATAACGGTACTGGTACTGGGTATCTGTTCGGCCCTGGCCGTAACTGTAAAACTAGAACCCGCACTAGTAATGTCACTTTCCGTTACAATAGTACTAGGCTTTTCAGAAGCCATTGTTTCAATAATAAGAAAAACAATACCAAATAGAATAAGAATTATAGTACAGTTAGTAATTGTAGCAATGCTTGTAATTTTAGTAGACCAAATACTAAAAGCATTTGCCTACGAAGTGAGCAAGCAGCTCTCTGTATTTGTAGGTCTCATTATTACCAACTGTATCATAATGGGCCGTATAGAAGCCTTTGCACTAGCCAACAAACCTTGGCCATCATTTGTAGACGGAATCGGAAACGGCCTTGGATATGGAATAATACTTGTAGTAGTAGCATTTTTCCGCGAACTATTTGGCTCAGGAACACTCCTAGGATACAATGTAGTTCCCGCAACTTGGTACATTAAAAACGGCGGCTTCTACGAAAACAACGGACTGTTCATACTCCCCCCTATGGCCCTTATACTTGTAGGAATGTTTATATGGGTGCAAAGGAGTATTCAAAAAGAATTAATTGAAGAATAATAAAAACACATTACAGCAATGCAAGATTTAATAAGTTTATTCGTAAAGTCTATTTTTGTAGACAATATGGTATTTGCATATTTCCTGGGAATGTGTTCATACCTCGCAGTATCTAAAAACATAAAAACAGCAGTAGGCCTTGGAGCAGCAGTTATATTTGTACTAGGAGTAACTCTGCCTGCAAACTTTCTACTCAATAAATATGTACTTTCTCCTGGAGCCCTTGCTTGGGTAAATCCAGACTACGCAGGCATAGACCTCAGCTTCCTTAGTTTTATCATCTTTATAGCAGTAATTGCATCAATCACACAACTAGTAGAGATGGTAGTAGAGAAGTTCACACCTGGCCTTTATAACTCCCTCGGCATATTCCTTCCTCTTATAGCAGTAAACTGCGCCATTCTTGGAGGATCTCTATT
>JBAYBU010000244.1:0-2902 GCA_041669105.1 Bacteroidales bacterium
AGAATTTATCAAGAAGAGACAGTAACTCAAGAGAATAGACAAGCTGGCTTTGAAAGCACCGCCACCACAGACGATCACTTGATGCATTTAATTGGTAACGCCAAAGACAAAAACGGAACTACCTACTATGTGGTAAAAAATTCTTGGAAGCCACTAACTAACCGTTTTGGCGGGTACAACCACCTCTCTAGAGAGTATGTAAAAGCAAAAACCATCTCAATAATTGTTCACAAGGATGCAATCCCAAAGGAGATTCTTAACAAGTTAAATCTCTAAACACAAGTATGCTAGCAAACTAAATCTCTAATTATTAGAGGTTAAAAAGAGTGCCCAGGAGGTTTTGGTGCCGAGAGGGTTTTTAGGCTAATTGTCAATAAACCAACAACTTCGAGATAACTCTGAGAGAGTTTTTTTAATTTTTGATGTAGTACATCTACGGCAATAACTTTAAGCCCAAATCTGGGAAAGAGTTAGATGCGTAGGAAAGAATATAGAAAATAAAAGAATATGAAGAAGAGGTTAATTGTTATGAGTCTGCTAATTGCGCTCATAATTAGTTCTTGCGGTAACGGCAATGAACACAAACAGGCTATGGTTAATGTGAAAACAGACACTGTAAAGCTTTATGGAAATGGCAAAAGTGGCTTTTTTCCTGGCAGAATAAAGGCCGGTTCAGATATTAACCTCTCTTTCAGAATAGCAGGCCCAATAGCAAACATCTATGTATCAGCAGGCAACCATGTAAGAAAAGGAGACCTTCTAGCACAAATAGACCCAAGAGACTACACTATTCAGCTAGAGGCAACCCAAGCAGAATATAACAGAATAAAAAACGAAGCCGATAGAGTTATAGCTCTTTATGAGAAAAAAAGCGTAACAGAAAACGACTATTACAAAGCAGTTTACGGCCTAGAGCAAATAACGGCAAAATACAATGCACATAAAAACGCACTGGCAGATACCAAACTACTTGCACCATATGACGGATATATCCAAAAAACCTATTTTTCTGCCAAAGAGACAGTAGGCGCAGGAATGCCAGTAGTATCTATGATAAACACCTCTTCTATGGAGGTAGAGATAAACATACCATCTACAGATTATGTAAAAAAAGAGGAATTCGAGTCATTCAGCTGCATAAGCGACATATACCCAAGCAATGAGTATCCAATGGAACTAGCAGGAATAAACAGAAAAGCCAATTTAAACCAACTCTACACAGTATACCTAGCACTCAAAACACCAAAAGGGTACCCCCCACTCACCCCAGGAATGACAGTTACCGTTAAAGTGAAATATAAAAATGCAACCCAAGCAAGATATATAATACCTATTAACGCATTAATAAGTGGCCAAGACGGCAACTCAGTATGGGTTTACAACCAAAGCGACAGCACAATAACCAAAAGAGAGATAGTTACAGACGGCATAGATAATAAGGGCAACGCAATAGTAATTGACGGGGTACAAACAGGAGAAATAATAGTAAGTGCAGGAGCCAGCTCGCTTAAAGAGAGTCAAAAGGTAAGGCCAATTAAAGCCCAAACTAAAACCAATGTAGGAGGTCTATTATGATAGATTATGGAAAATGGGCATTGAATAACCGCAAGTTTGTTTACTTCATAGTAGCTGCTTTGGTTATTGGCGGTATCTTCTCTTTCAATAGCATGAGCAAACTAGAAGACCCAGAAATTAAAGTAAAACAGGCAATGATTGTTACCACCTACCCGGGAGCAAGCGCACACGAGGTAGAGTTAGAAGTTACAGAACCATTAGAACTTAGTATTAGATCTATAAAAGGAGTAGAAACAGTTACCAGCCGCTCAATGAACGATGTCTCTATTATAGAAGTAGGCCTTTTGCACACCGTTCCAGATTCCCAAGTAGAACAAACATGGGATATTTTACGAAGAAAAGTTAACGACACAAAACACTCTTTACCAGCGGGAGCAAACGCACCAATAGTAAAAGACGATTTTGGCGACGTTTATGGAATGTTCTATGCCATAACTAACCAAGGCTACCAAGCACACGAAATGAATAAATATCTTGAGCTACTAAAACGAGAAGTTCAAAATATAGAAGGAGTTGCAGCAGTTAATGTGTATGGGTTGCAGAACGAATGTATTAACATTGAGTTGCTCCAAGATAAAATGGCCAACTTGGGAGTGCACCCTGTAGAGGTAATAGCCACTCTTAACGGTCAAAACCAAACAGCCTATTCGGGCTACTATATTAGTGGAGACCACAGAATTAAAGTAACAGTAAACGACAGATATAAAAGCGCAAACGACATTAGCGACTTATTGCTTCAAGGCCATGAAAAAGAACAGCTTAGGTTAAGCGATATTGCAAAAATAACCATGGGTACAGAGCAGCCAGTGAGGAACGAAATGCTCTACGATGGCGTAACGGCATATGGCCTATCAATAGCAGCGCTTGGCGGAACAGATATTACAAAACTGGGAAAAGAGACCGATGCCAAAATGGAATCTATAAAAGAGTCGCTTATACCCGCAGGAATTGAGTTCCACAAGGTATTTTTCCAACCAGATAGAGTAAAAGAGAGTCTAAACTCATTTTTGGTTAATCTGCTATTATCTATATCAATTGTAATAGTGGTGCTTATGTTTGCAATGGGCTTCAAAAGCGGAGTCATTATTGGAACCAACCTTTTCGTAATAGTATTTGGTACTTTTTTAATTTTAAATAATTTTGACGGCACCCTGCAAAGAGTCTCTCTAGGCACTTTTGTTTTGGCAATGGGAATGCTGGTAGACAACGCAATAGTTATAATTGACGGCATTTTAGTAGATCTCAAAAGAGGAGTAAGTAGAGAAGAGGCACTCACCTCTATTGGCAAAAAAACAGCAATGCCACTTTTAGGAGCAACGCTCATTGC
>JBAYBU010000245.1:0-2882 GCA_041669105.1 Bacteroidales bacterium
AGACAAAAAGGATTAGTCCAAATTCTTTGATAAAATGGAGCATCTGAGAATTAATTCCTAATCCAAAATGACTAAAAGCAATTCCGGCGAATAAGATCCAAGTAATTCCAAAGGATATATTTGCTATTTTGATTTTTGAGAGTAGTAACCCTATTGATATTACTGCTGCCAGTATTACAACTGACTGCGCCACACTTTCATTAATAAAGAGACTATTTATCCAGCCCCATTCCATAATTTGAAAAAATTTGAGTAAACATAGCTATTTAATTTATATTTTTGTAAAAATACACTTTTCAAATTTTAATATTGTTATTATGAAACTTTTAGATGAATTCAAGCAGTTTGCTATGAGGGGTAATGTTGTAGACATGGCTGTAGGTATCATTATTGGTGGTGCATTCGGCAAAATAGTCTCTTCTTTTGTAGCCGATGTTATAATGCCAACTATTGGCTTACTTGTTGGTGGTGTTAATTTTACGGACCTACAAATGACTTTGAAATCAGAAGTTTTAAGCTCTGTTGGTGAAGTACTAAATCCCGCCGTGACTCTAAATTATGGCAACTTTATTCAAGTTGTATTCGATTTTATAATTATTGCATTTTCAATTTTTGCAATGATCAAATTTATGAATAATTTAAATCGTAAGAAATCAGCTCCTGCGCCAGAGCCTGCTGCTCCAGCACCAATACCAGAAGACATTGCACTTCTTACAGAAATTAGAGATTTGCTTAAAAAGGAAAAATAGAATCTCTAAGCCTTTATAACAGCAAGTGGTTTTAACTCTACCATAATATCTACTAAATCTTTTTGAAGAGCCATTACCTCTTCTATATCTTTGTAGGATCCTGGAGCTTCGTCTAAATCTTTTTGATAACGCAGTGAATGAATTATACCCTGAGCCTCTAGCTTTGCTTTTTCTTCATTGATATTAAGTGTTTTACGAGCTTGAGTACGGCTTAGCACACGTCCTGCTCCGTGAGAACAAGAGTTAAAGGAGAGCGGATTTCCTTTGCCCTTAACCAAGAAAGAGCTGGTACCCTGAGATCCGGGAATCATACCCCACTCCCCTGCTTGGGCCCTCGTAGCACCTTTCCTATGTACAATAACTTCATTGCTAAAATGGTTTTCCCAAGCTGCAAAATTATGTGGTTTATTAATAAAGCTTGAAAACTCTACTCCTGGTAAAACCTCTTGGAAAGCCTCTTTCACTTTCTCCATCATCAATTTTCTATTTTGCAGAGCAAACTGAATAGAGTAGTTCATCTCATTAAAATAATTATCGTACTCGTTTTCTCCACGTAAAAAATAAGAGAGATCTTTGGGTAACTCTTTTGGGCGTTGTTTATACTTAGCTTTGGCTAGTTTGTGATAATGATTTGCTACTGTATAGCCTAAATTGCGAGAGCCAGAGTGTATCATAACCCAAACAAAACTATCGGAGCCTTTTTGAATCTCTATAAAATGATTACCTCCTCCTAAAGTTCCAATTTGATACATGGCCCGTTCATATTCTTGTAAAATAATTGGCAACTCACCTTCTATCGGAGGCATCCAACTTTGGTCTTGCTTCTTCTTATGATGCTTAAATCCTAATGGAACTGTTTTGCGAATTCCACTTAGAATTTCTTTAATTTCTGTTCTATTTATATCTCTTAAATTAGTTCTTATAGAGCTTATCCCACAACCAATATCTACGCCCACTGCATTGGGGACAATAGCATCCTTTGTAGCTAAAACTCCTCCAATAGGCATGCCATAACCGAGATGAGCATCGGGCATAATAGCAATGTGCCTATAGGCAATACTGAGATTAGCTAAATCTTTGGCCTGCTGTAATGTGCCTTCTTCTATCTCTTCTAACCATAATTTTATTGGGATCCGTTCTGTAATAATCTTCTGCTTCATAGCAGGTAATATAACAAGTTTTTACATTATTCTCATATATTTACTTAAACGAGAATTATAACGCTTTAAAGATTGCTGTTTTGTATAACTAAGCTCGCTTAATCATATAAAATTGTTTTGTAATTGTTAATTCAGTAAATTAGTAGTCTATAAAATAGAACAATTGAAAATTTACATTAAAAACATGGTTTGTATACGCTGCCAAATGGTAGTGAAGAGCCAATTAGATAAGCTTGGCTTAAAGTATAGTTATGTGATGATAGGCGAGAAGCAGAGATCGATGGTGATATCTCACGAGAACAAAGAGAAAAGTTAAAGATCGGTTTAGAAGAGACAGGTCTTACTTTACTTGAGAATAAAAAAGCGATACTTGTAGAAAAAATAAAAAATACAATTTACCAATTGGTCCATAATAACGATGAGCAAATTAAAGCAAATCTCTCTGATTACTTAAGTTTAAAACTCAAATATGATTATACCTACCTTGCCACTCTTTTTTCAGAAGAAAAGGGTATTAACATAGAGAGATTTTACCTTTACCATAAAATTGAAAGAGTTAAAGAATTGATTATTTATGATGAACTCAATATTTCGGAAATAGCCTGGAAAATGCACTACAGTAGTGTTGCCCATCTCTCAAATCAATTCAAAAAACTAACAGGGCTCACGGTTCCATGACTCTATAGAGCGTGGGTCTTGCCCAAAATAAGGTTGAAAAGAGATAAATGGAGAGAGCATTGTCTTTGTTTGACTTCTCTTAGATGAAAGAGGAATGTCTAATCCCGCTCCAATTTGCATTGAAATTAAGTTTTTATTTATATCACTAAACTCTCCTTTTACCTCTGGATCGGTCACAGGGTCTGGGAAATCGGGATTAATGCTCTTTTGATAGGTAAAATCCTTATTCAAATTGAAAGCAAAACGTGGCCCTGCATAGAGGTAAAAATTTGATTTAAATGGGGCAAAACGTAAG
>JBAYBU010000246.1:0-2867 GCA_041669105.1 Bacteroidales bacterium
AAAGCACTCTCTATAGAACAGTGCAGAGTGCATCTGGTACAGAAAGAGTAGCTGTACAACAGAGCCAGGTTGTAGCAAAAAGTATAGAAAAAAGAGCCGAAGAGATTGCTTCTCAAATATTTCATTTGAGAGCCAAAAGGTTAAATATTATAACAGGTGATACTGATGCTACTTTTAGTGGTGATGCTTTGAGAGCAGCTATAGAAGAGATTAATCGTTTAGAAGATGAATATCTCACTCTTTTTATGGGTAAAATTACTACAAGAACTCAAAAAATGAATTTTGATATTGTTCCTAAGGCCGATAATGAGAAGCAAATTTATATAGCTTTTAGATTGTCGGAATCTACTGGTTTGATGCCGGCTAATAATTTATCTGGGAGTCCTATAGTGTTAGAACTTATAAGAGAAGAGCAAACTGCTGCTGTGAATATGGATGCTTCTCCTTCTGGTAAGGGTAAAATAACTTATAGAAAGCCTGCTATAGTAAACGCAAGGCTTATGGATGGACAAGAGCTTATTATGCAATCTAGAATACCGGTCTATCAGTTAGGAACGTTGCTCTCTTTCCCCCTTGAAGTAGCTACTGGTAGGTTGTAATTATGGTCATATTTTACTACTTTTGATCTTTGTCAATTACTTATTAATTAAATAAAATATATTATGGATATTAGAAAATTAAAACCCGAGAGGGTTTGGAACCATTTTTATTCTCTTACACAAATACCTCGGCCTTCTAAAAAAGAGGAAAAAGCAGTACTTTTTTTGGAAAAATTTGGGAATGATCTTGGTTTGGAAACTATAAAAGACGAGCTAGGTAATATTATTATTCGCAAGCCTGCAAGCCCAGGGATGAAGAATCGTAAAGGTATTATTCTTCAGGCTCATATAGATATGGTCCCTCAAAAAAATAGTGACAAAGTTCACGATTTTGAAGAAGATCCTATTGAGACTAAAATTGTAGATGAGTGGGTATACGCAAAAGGAACAACTCTTGGAGCCGATAATGGTTTGGGTGTTGCGTTGGCAATGGCTGTACTAGAAGACAAAGCAATGGTACATGGCCCTATAGAAGCTCTTTTTACAATAGATGAAGAGACTGGTATGACAGGGGCAAGAGGCCTTAAACCAGGAATTTTGAAAGGTGATATTTTGATAAATCTCGATTCCGAAGACGAAGGTGAGCTCTATGTAGGTTGCGCTGGTGGGTTAGATGCTAATGTTATATTTAAATATACAGAAGAGAGAGTACGTGCAGGTTACGAAGGTTATAAGTTAAGTATAACTGGCCTTAAAGGTGGTCACTCAGGTATGGATATTATTTTAGGTAGAGGTAATGCCAATAAGGTTATGGTGAGAATTCTTCTTCCTTTAATTACAGAGCTGCATGCAAGATTGGCTTTGGTAGAGGGCGGGAGCTTAAGGAATGCTTTGCCTAGAGAGGCATTTGCCACTTTGGCTGTCCCTTCTTCAACTGTAGCAAGAGCACAAGAAATTGTAAAAGAGCAATTTGGTTATATCAAGAGTGAACTTGCGGCTCATGAGCCCGATCTTAAGATTGTTCTGGAGAAGTGTGATACGCCCGACACTATTATAGATAATATTACTGCACTTAATATGGTAAAGGCAGTATATGCTTGTCCTAATGGTGTTGAGCGTATGAGTGATGCTATGCCGGGATTGGTAGAGACTTCTAATAATCTAGCAATTGTTAAATCTGGAGATGGTATAATAGAGGTTAATACATTGATGAGAAGTTCTGTAGATAGTGCTAAAGAGGCCTATGCTACCTCTATTCAGTGTGTGTTTGAATTGGCAGGAGCCGAAGTTAAACTTACTGGTGGCTATCCAGGATGGCAGCCCGATATGGATTCTGACATTCTCAAAACGATGAAAGTTGTTTATAAAGATCTTTATGGTAACGAGCCAGAAGTTAAAGCAATTCATGCAGGTCTTGAGTGTGGTATTCTTGGAGGAACATATACCAATTGGGATATGATCTCTTGTGGTCCTACAATTCGTTCTCCTCACTCTCCAGACGAAAGAGTAAATATTGCTACTGTAGAAAAATGGTGGAAATATATGGTGGAGGTTTTAAAGAATGCTCCTGTTAAAAAATAGATAAAGAGGAATTTATAAAAAAGCCTAATTAATTAATTTGGAGGGCTGAAAATATTAGTATATATTTGCAGCCCTTTTTTAATTATAAAAGAACAATATTAATATGTTGAAACATTACGAAACCGTTTTCATTGCAACTCCCGTTTTATCTGATGTGCAGATAAAGGAAGCGGTAAAAAAGTATCGCGATTTTATTACCGATAATGGTGGTGAAATTGTGCACGAAGAGGATTGGGGCCTTAAGAAACTGGCATACTCTATCCAAAAAAAAACCACAGGTTTTTATACTCTAATTGAGTTTATGGCCGATCCGGTGATAATCGAAAAGTTGGAGCTCCAGTATCGCCGTGATGAGCGTATAATCCGCTTTCTTACATTTGCGCTGGACAAACATGCAGCAGCTTATGCACAAAAAAGAAGAGCAAACAAATCAGAATCTAAAGTAAAGGAGGCATAATCATGGCAATAGGATCAAAAAGTGAAATTCGTTATCTTAATCCCCCTACAATAGAGGTTAAAAAGAAAAGATACTGTCGTTTTAAAAAGGCAGGTATTAAATACATAGATTATAAGGATGCAGAATTTTTGAAGAAGTTTCTAAACGAACAAGGCAAAATCCTTCCTCGCAGGCTCACTGGCACCTCATTGAAATTTCAAAAGAAGGTAGCACAAGCAGTTAAGCGTGCAAGACACTTGGCGTTACTTCCTTATGTAACCGATTTAATGAAATAAGCTAAGGAGAAAGAT
>JBAYBU010000247.1:0-2861 GCA_041669105.1 Bacteroidales bacterium
CAATTTTACTAAAAAGCTCCTCTCTGTTATTTAGACCATAAACAGATGTGAGTTTACGATAGACTCTGGTTTGGGGAGTAATTCCAAAATCGGCAAGTTTTTCATCTAAGACATTTTGCCCCTTTTTTAAATGATCTTTAATTTCAGATGTAAGGGCGTCCATAATAATGCTTTTGGCTCTTGGAGTTTTGACAAAATCGAGCCACTCTTTTTTTGGACTTTGTGATTTAGCTGTTATTATCTCAATCTGATCTCCATTACGAAGTTTGTAAGAGAGAGGTACTAATTTAAAGTTTACCTTGGCTGCAATTGCTTGGTTGCCTATTTCGGAATGAATAAAATAAGCGAAATCTAGAGCTGTAGAGCCTTTTGTTAAGGATTTTGATTCGCCTTTGGGTGTAAATACATAAATCTCGTGGGAGAGTAAGTCGGAGTGGAATCTATCCAAGAACTCAAGAGCATTAGAGTCGGGATTTTCCAAAACCTCTCTAACCATATTAAGCCACTTATCCATTTCGTTTTCACTTGGAGCCCCTTCTCTTTTATAACTCCAGTGAGCAGCAATCCCTCTCTCGGCAACTTTATTCATTCTCTCACTACGTATCTGAATCTCTATCCAATTGCCTTGTGGCCCCATAACAGTGCAATGGAGTGCTTCATAGCCATTTATACGAGGTGTACTAACCCAATCTCTAATTCTGTCAGTTTTTGATAAATAGAGTTCTGTAATTAGAGAATAGATATGCCAACACTGAATTCTTTCGGGTTGATTTTTTTTTGCTTCAAATATAATTCTTACTGCATACAAATCATATATTTGCTCAAAAGGGATAGATTTAGTCTCCATTTTTTTCCATATAGAGTAGGGAGTCTTGGTCCTTTTTGTAATTGAAAACTTGTACTCGGCTTGTTTTAGACTTTCAGAAATAGGTTCTATAAATCTGTCCATAGCACATCCCTTCTCTTCAATGGTTTGAGCTATTTTAGCTTCTATAAACTCAAATTGAGAAGGAATAGTGTGAGAGAGCCAAATGTTTTCTAACTCAGATTTTATGCTGTATAATCCCAAACGATGAGCCAAAGGTATAAATATATACATAGTCTCACTTAGAACTTTTGATTTTTTATGATCGGGCATAAATTCAAGAGTTCTCATATTATGCAACCTATCGGCAAGCTTTATGAGAATTACTCTTACATCATCGTTTAGAGTTAGAAGGATCCGTTTAAAATTTTCTGCTTGAGAAGAGTTTTTAGAATCAAAAGCACTCTTAATTTTTGTTAACCCATCTACAAGCGAAGCGATTTTAGAGCCAAATAAACGTTCAATATCTTCGTTTGTATATTCGGTATCTTCTACAACATCATGAATAAGTGCCGAAACTATAGACTTATAGCCCAATCCTATCTCTTGAACAACAATTTGTGCTACTAAAATAGGATGGATAATATAAGGCTCTCCCGACCTTCTGCGCACTCCGTTATGAGCCGCTCTTGCAAAGTCGAACGCCTTTAGAACTATTTCGAATTCATTTTGATTTGCACATCTTTTAAGAGCTGCAAGCCTTAGTTCTTCAAATTTTTTATCTATTAGGTTATTATCCTTTTCTGTAAACATATATCAATTAATAGAGAAGGTCTCTTTTGCCTTCTTTAATCATATTTAACTTTGTAGATAGATCTTCTTTAGTATTATTTATGAGGTTGTAGAACAGTTGATCGTCAATAAAATCTTTGAGCCCAGTTGTTAGTTTCCTTTCCATTATCTTAAATATATTTATAATTATCTACATTTTGGTATGCATGAGAGAGCTCTGCACCAAAAAGAATTAGAGTCCAACTTATATTCATCCAAACCATAAACAGCGGAATAGCGGCAAAAACTCCATATACAGTACTTAATCCCGTAACCATAATTTGTGTTTCTAAGTACAAGACCTGTACAATAATAAAGGCCACTGCCAACACTAGAGCGCTGTTAAAAGCTGCCGATAATTTTACTTTTGTATTGGGTATATATTTATACATTACAGTGAACACACCAACTGTGAAAAAATAAGAGGTGAGCCAAGCAAAAATAGATGTTATTGGGATGTATCTATCAATCTCTAAACCAACAATATGAAGAGCCTTTGAATAGATTAGTCCTAAAGTTAAAAATATAAAAATTACAAAGGGAGAGGTAATTATTAGTGTGAAATAGTAAATCACTCTTTTTTTAATTGAACGTCCAGATCCCAATTTCCATATTTCGTTAAACGCTTTTTCTATATTGAGCATGAGGAAAATTATAGTAGAGAGTAAAAACAGAAAACTGATTAATCCAAAGAGTCCATTTTTACCCCTCTCAATTACGTTGTTTGCAAATTCTAAAATATATGATATGACATCTTCGTTACCTTCAAAATAAGTGAGCATGAGCTCTTTAAGCTTATCACCTGCCCCAAACCCATTAGTTATTGCAAACATAATTGCTACAAAAGGGACAACAGACATAGCCGAGAAATAACTCAATGAGGTAGCTTGAAGCGCCACTTTGTCATTTGTGAATCCTTTTATAGTTATTAGAAGAACTTTAAGATATTTGACCATACGAGACCGCATGATGCTAAGCTCAGACAGGTCTAAATGCCAAATATCCGAAAGAATAAACTTTAAAATTCTTTTATAGGTATCTTTTATTTTATCATATCTTTTCAATACACTACAATATTTTATTCGCTATCTCTTTGAATCCTTCCATCTCACTTATTTTAGGCGAGCCCATAACCTCTACCGAATCTGCTACCATTTCCCAAGACATCTTCTCGGCAAATGGAATAAGAGACTTTAAACCTCCTCCACTCCAGCTATAAGAGCCA
>JBAYBU010000248.1:0-2827 GCA_041669105.1 Bacteroidales bacterium
AAAAAAAATGAATATTAATTTCAACAACTTTTCAAAAACAGAGGTTCAAACTTGGTTTAAAGAGGAGTGGTTTCAAGAAAAAAGTGTAATTTTTGTTAAACGATAGCATAATAGTTTGCGATTAAAAACATTTTATTTACCTTTGCAATCCATTTTGAGAGATAAAATAAATTCAGTATAGATTAATATGAAACGTACTTTCCAACCATCACTACGCAAGCGTCGCAATAAACACGGGTTCCGTGAACGCATGTCTACACCTAATGGACGCAGAATACTTGCAGCACGCCGCCGCCGTGGGCGCAAGAAACTTACAGTATCTTCCGAAGATCGTTTCTAAAAAAGAAATATCATAGATCCAGTAAAGTAAAGACGCCGTTGTGCGTCTTTTTTTGTTTATTTGTTTTTATTTCTGACTAAAACTGCAACAATGAGAGAGCGAATAGATAAAGAAAAAGCCTTAGAACTTTATAATAGTCAAGATCTCAATCTTTTAAGTGAAAAAGCATTACAAATAAGAGAAGAGATAAACGGTAACATAGTTTGGTATAATAAAAACTTCCATTTAGAACCTAGCAATGTTTGTATACACCGTTGTAAATTTTGCTCATACAGGAGATCTAACAATAACGAGCCAGGAGCTTGGACAATGAGCATAGAAGAGGTGAAAAAGTACTGTCTAGAGAAGTTTAAAGATGGGATGACAGAGGTACACGTAGTGGGAAGCGTTCATCCACAAAAAAATATCAATTATTACTTTAAAGTAATCGAGACAATTCGTAAAGTAGTCCCACCCCATGTTACAATAAAGGCTTTTTCTGCAGTAGAGATAGACGATATGTGTAAAAGCTCGGGGCTAGAGGCAAAAGATCTTCTAAAGGAGTTAATGAGAAGAGGAGTTGCAGCACTGCCCGGAGGAGGGGCAGAGATCTTCGATCCTAAAATTAGATCACGTATTTGTCCCGATAAGGCGAGTGCACAAAGATGGTTAGAGATTCATCAAATAGCACATGAACTTGGGATGCGCACAAATGCTACTATGCTTTTTGGCCATATAGAAAGTAGAGAAAACAGAATAGACCACCTGCTTATGTTAAGAGCGCTTCAAGACAAAACAGGAGGGTTCGATGCTTTTATCCCTTTACTTTTTAAAGCTTCAAATAATCCTATGGCATATTTGGGCGAAATCGAGACAATCGAAGTGCTCAAAACCTTTGCTATATCTAGAATAGTATTAGATAATATACCACACATAAAATCATACTGGCCTATGCTTGGCAAAGAGCTATGCCAACTCACTCTGCTTTATGGTGCAGACGATATAGACGGAACAATAAACGACAGTACAAAAATTTACAGCATGGCGGGATCAAAAGAGCAATCTCCCTTTATGACCTCGGCCCACTTAGAAAAAATTGCTACTGGCTGTAATTACACTGCAATAGAGAGAGACAGCTTTTATAATCAAGTAATAAAAAAATAGTACTTTTGTTATAAAATAGCGTAATCATGAAAAAAAATAACTGGATATTAAGAAATTTATTGGTTGGAGCTGCCGTAGTTGCAGGAACAATTATTTTAATTATCATTGTTCTTAAAGTAGTCACTAGACACAACCAAGAACTTAAGGTTCCAGATCTTTCTGGGATGACTATTCCCGAAGCTTTAATAGTAACGAATAAAAATAATTTAAGATTAGAGGTTACAGACTCTGTCTTTATTCCTCGAATGGGAAGAGGAGAGGTTTTTAGGCAAAATCCAGTTGCAGGCAGCTATGTGAAAAAAAATAGAAGAATTCTACTAACTATAAACTCAATTCAACCTAAGAAAGTAGTTGTGCCATCGGTTACAGGCTTTTCCCTTAGACAGGCAAAAGCTGAGTTGGCAGCAAGGCAACTCAAAGTAGGCAAACTAATATATGTAGAAGACATTGCTACAAATAATGTCTTATCTCAATTATATGAGGGGAGAGAGATACCTGCAGGTAGCCAAATAATAGCAGAGAGCGAAATAGACCTTAGAGTGGGTATGAGCAACAATAACAATAGAACATCTATACCTTCGCTTATAGGATATTCGTTAATAACAGCTAAGGATATCCTTATAGACAACTCGCTCAATATAGGGCGGCTCAATTATGATAACTCTGTAGCAACCTACACAGACTCCCTCTCTAGCTTTATTGTTAAGCAAACACCCGCTTCTAGCGACTCTCTCTCCTATCCTCTTGGGAGTAGAGTAGACCTTATGCTTAGTATAGATAAAAGCAAACTAGAGTAGAACAAATAACTGAGCGATTTGTAAAAATGAATATCAAAAAGAATAATTTAGAACTGAGCCAAGAGTTTGAAGAAGAAGAAGAAGAAGAAGAAGAAGTTGTAGATGCTTCTTTTGAACACTTTCGTTACCTTTCAGACAAAGGACAAGCTCCACTGAGAGTAGATAAATTTATCACTTCTCGTATGGAAAAAACCTCTAGGCACAGGGTGCAACTTGCAATTGCAGCTGGTTATGTGTTTGTAAATGACAAAAAGGTAAAAGCAAATTATGTGGTTAAGCCTTTAGATGTTGTTACCGTTGTAATGCCTTACGAGAGAAGAAAATTTGAAGTTGGTCCAGAAAACATCCCACTTGATATCCCTTATGAAGACGACCATCTTTTGCTTGTAAACAAACCACCAGGGCTAGTTGTACACCCTGGGCACGGTCATTTCTCTGGAACTCTTGTAAATGCTCTGGCATTTCATTTAGGGTTAACTCAACCAGCCGATGCACAGGATGCAAGAATGGGCATACTAGTTCATAGAATAGATAAAAACACATCTGG
>JBAYBU010000249.1:0-2823 GCA_041669105.1 Bacteroidales bacterium
AGAAGATGGAACTGCAATTGGTAATGGTTTGGCTACTGCAATTGCAAGATTGCAAGATTCTAAGGCAAAAAGCAGAGTTGTTATTTTACTTACCGATGGAGTAAACAATAGCGGAGAGATTGCTCCTTTAATGGCTGCGGAGATTGCGAAAACCTATGGGGTAAGAGTATACACAATAGGTGTGGGGGCAATGGGTCTTGCTCCTTATCCAATGATGACTCCTTTTGGAGTACAGATTCAGCAAGTTAAAGTAGAGATAGATGAACCTCTTTTAGAGCAAATTGCAACTGAGACAGGTGGTAAATATTTTAGAGCTACAGATAACACTAAAATGCTCGAGATTTACAGCGAGATAAATAAAATGGAAACTAGCCGCACCACCTTAGATTCATTTCCAATTTATAAAGAGTTGTTTATGAAATATGCATTAATTGCTTTAGCAGTAATTATTTTAGAGTTGATTTTAAGGTTTTTTATATTGAGAAAGATCCCTTAATAATAAAGTGAGTATGATACAATTTGCACAGGCAGAATATTTTATATTAGTTCTATTTATTCCAATTCTTTTTTTATTTCATGGAATAAATAGAAGAATTCGGAGGAGAAGAGTAGAGAAATTGGGAGATAGAGCTATTTTGGAACAGTTGATGCCTAGAGCATCGGCAGCCAGAGGTTGGATTAAATTATCTATTCTTAGCATAGCGCTTTTTTTCTTTGCTGTTGGGCTTGCTCGGCCTCAGTTGGGAGCAAGAATCAAAGAGATAGAAGGGACTGGAATAGAGATAATGATAGCACTTGATGTTTCTAACTCTATGTTAGCCCAAGATTTCTCTCCTAATCGTTTGGAAAGGGCGAAACTTGCAATTTCTCGTTTAACTGATAAGCTTGGGCAAGATAGAGTAGGCCTTATTGTATTTGCAGGGCAGGCATTTGTACAGTTGCCTATTACAACAGACTATGTCTCTGCAAAAATGTTTTTGAACTCTATAAATACAAACTCTGTACCTATTCAGGGGACTTCTCTTGCCGATGCTATAAACTTGTCGGTTAAGAGTTTTAGTGCAGAAAGCGTTAACTCTAGTAAAGCTATTATCCTTATAACAGATGGAGAAGATCACGAAGACGATCCTGTATCTGCAGCTAAAACTGCTGCAGAACTGGGAGCTGTTATTTACACCATTGGGATTGGCTCTTTAGAGGGAAAGCCAATTCCTATGCCCAATGGAGAGTTGTTAAAAGATAGAGAGGGCAATATTGTTGTAACTCGTTTAGATGAAGAGACCTTAGTTAAAGTAGCCCAAGCCGGAGGTGGTAAGTATATTAGGGCAGGTATTAGTGATTTTGGACTGGAAACTATTGTAAATCAGATAAGAAGTATGGATAAACAAAGTTTTAGTTCTGTTGTGTTCGAAGATTTTAATGAGCAGTATATGTATTTTTTCGCTATTGCTCTTATTTTTTTTATTCTTGAGTTTATTATAACAGAAAGAAAAGGTAGAATTTTCTTTAGGTAAAGTAATAAAGGGTGATTGTTATGAAGAGATATTTATTTTTAGTTTTTATGTTTTTTGCAATTGTTGCTGTTGCGCAACCAGAAAAGAGCAAGGTGCGCTCGGGTAATAAAATGTTTTCTAAAGGAGAGATGGAAAAGGCCGAGTTAGAATATAGAAGGGCGTTAGAAAATAACCCCACCTCTGTTTTTGGCAGATATAATTTAGGTAATGTGTTATATAAGAGAGGTAATAGCGAGGAGGCTCAAAAAGTTGTCTCGGGTTTGGTAGACTCTTTAGACAATCCTCTTATAGAGCCTAAGGTCTTTCACAATCTTGGTAATTATGCATTAGACCAAAAAGAGTATGCACAAGCAATTGAGTTCTATAAAAACTCATTGAGAGCGAATCCATCCGATGTGGAAACTAAGAGTAACTTAGCTTATGCCCAGGCCATGCTCAAAAACGAGGATAATAAGGATAATCAAGACAATAAAGATAATCAAGAAAACCAAGACGATAAGGATAAAAAAGACGACAACAAGGATAATAAGGAGAACGAAAATGACAATAAAGAGGATCAGGAGAAAAAAGAGAATCAACCGCCTCCAAAGATAACTCCTCAAACAGCTCAGCAAATGTTACAGGCTATTCAAAATAAAGAGAAAGAGACTCAAGAAAAAGTTAATAAAGAGAAAGCAAAGGCTTTGGAAAGAAAACAAAAAGAGAAAAATTGGTAATTTTACAGCATATGAAATCTACAGAGAGTTTAGTTAAAATAATATATTTAAAAGGAGTTTTTCTTTTCACTCTGTTTTTTGCAGTAATTTCTGTTGCTACTGCTCAAATCTCTTTTACTGCCGAGGTTCCAAGAGTTGTAGAGGTTGGAGAGAGCTTTCGTTTGGTGTTTACTACAAATGGCAAGCCCTCTTCTTTTAACCCACCTTCTATTACGGGGTTGAATGTGCTAGCAGGCCCTACTTCCTCTACAATGTCCAGCACTCAAATTGTTAATGGTAAAAGGACAGAGAGCTTTCAAGTAAGCTATACCTATATTCTTCAATCTCAAAGTGAGGGTAAGTACACAATACCAGCTGCCTCTGTAATTGTAGATGGGAAGAGTTACTCCTCTTCTGCTGTTACAATAGAGGTGGTAAAAACAGATAGTAGTAAACCAACAGATACAAAAGGAAAAGAGAGTGCAACACTATCCAATGAAGATATTTTCGTGAAAATATCTATAAGCAAGGGGAGGGTTGTTACAGGAGAACATTTTATTGCAACTATTAAACTCTATACTAGAGTTCCTGTTGCAGGTTTTGAGGATGTTAAA
>JBAYBU010000250.1:0-2802 GCA_041669105.1 Bacteroidales bacterium
ATCTCGCCCAATAAACAAATGGAGTGTCGGCAACAGCCACAATCCATTTCAAAAAATAGGTGGTAATGAAAATTTCAATTAGCACAGCTGTTTCAAAAACGCCGTAAAAGGCTATTAAGGTAAAAACAAAACTGTCAATCAACTGCGAGACCATAGTACTAAGATTATTGCGCAACCATAACTGGTTTT
This sequence comes from Bacteroidales bacterium, assembly GCA_041669105.1. GTDB lineage: Bacteria > Bacteroidota > Bacteroidia > Bacteroidales > UBA932 > Bact-08. Next base: position 190 of record JBAYBU010000250.1, read on the forward strand.
CTTTGTGAAAACGTCTCTTCCAAAAATGAAAGGCCCACACATCGTGGCGTTGCGAAAGCATATAAGCTGTTAAACTAGCAATGGCAATTCTAGGCATCAAATTAAAGATGGTGGCTGTAGCTTGGTGGGTGACCATTGAAAACTCGTCGCCCTCCAACGGTTTAAAATAGAGGGCTAAATTCATTAGTAACGTCATAGAGATTAGACTAAAAAAACCAATCCACACCGCTTTTTTAGCCTCCTGTTTTCCATAATTTTCAGAAAGAATATCGGTTATTAAGAACGAAGTGGCATAGACTATATTTCCCAAAGTAGCAGCCAGTCCAAATAAATTTACTGTTTGTATCACCTGAATATTAGCCACAATTACCGAAACAGGAATCCATATAATGAGCCCCCATTTACCAAAAAGTTTATACGCAAATATTATCAGCAGAAAATTTGCCAGCAGCATAGCCAGCCAAAGCAATTCGTTTTGCATTTTTTTATTATTAGCACAGGGTGATGCCACCTGCAGTTAGGCCACAAAAGTACTTATTTTTTTTAAATATTCTTTTGCTAAAAAGCGTAGAAGTCTAAGGTGCCTTTGGCGGTGTTACCGCTTCACGAGTTTTTTTATTCTTTCAACAATATTTTATTTGCACTCTCGGTCTATCCAAAAAAATAAAGAGGAGATGGGTATACCGAGGTAGATTCAAAACCAGATTGAACATTTTAATATTCGGCTAAAAGCCAAAAGATAACTTTGAGCTCTAATATTCGTCACATTTGGTGATAATTTAATCCAGTTTGGTATGTACAATAATAGTTCGAATGCAAAATAACCTATTCCAATGTTTTGGGGTAGGTAAATTTATATTTTTTAAAAGACCATGCGCAATTAACTAAGGTTTTGTAAGAATCCAATAACTAGAGAAAATTAAATAGTTAACTTTGATGTGTAAAATTTATCAAGTAGTTAAGATATGGATTTAACTTATATTATTATTGGAGCTGTTGTTGTGATTGTCGTGGGAGTTTTAATTGGTTGGCTTATTAGTAGGGGGCAGTGCAATGCCGCTGTAAAACAAGAGAGGGACTCTATTTTACACAAATTAGCAAGAGTCGAGAGAGAGCTTATCACGCTTGAGGCTAGCTCTAAATCTCAGTTAGAGGCCCAGGTTAATAGAGTGGCCGAAAGACAAGCTCAAATAGAGGCTCTAAAAGAGGAACTAAACAGAGTAGTTGCCCTTTTTGACAGCAACAAACAGTCGTTAGCTACAGCAAACGCAATAAACGTAGCAAATAGTGATAAGTTAGAGAGACAAAAGCAAGAGATAGAAGAGCTCGGCAAAAAGTTTAACACCGAATTTGAGAATATTGCAAATAAGATATTAGAGACCAAAACAGAAAAGTTTACAGAGCTTAATAAAACCAATTTAAAAGCAATTTTAGACCCATTAGGAGAGAATATAAGTGAGTTTAAGAAAACAGTAAACGACACCTACGTAAAAGAGGCTAAAGAACGCTTCTCTTTAGGGGAAAAAGTAAAAGAGTTGGCACAGCTAAATCAAGTAATAAGCGAAGAGGCAAGGAACCTAACAAAAGCACTTAAAGGAGAGATAAAAACACAGGGCCGCTGGGGAGAGATGATTCTAGAAAGCATCCTCGAGAAATCTGGGCTTAGAAAAGATGAAGAGTACTTTTTGGAGTATCAATTAAAAGACGAGCAGGGAAAAGCCTTACGCTCAGACTTAGAAAATAAAAAAATGCGCCCAGATGCTGTCATTAAATACCCCGATAATAGAACTGTTATAATAGACTCTAAAGTTTCGTTAAACGCCTATACTAGGTTTATAGAGGCCCAGGATGCTAAAGAGCAGAAAGAGCACTTAGAAGATCACGTAACTGCAATAAAAGACCATATTATAACCCTTAGCGCAAAGGGGTACGACGATTACGACAAATCTCTAGATTTTGTAATGATGTTTATCCCTAGCGAACCGGCCTATATGGCGGCACTCCAGGGAGACTCAAACCTGTGGAATTTTGCCTACGATAAACGGATACTCCTTATTAACCCAACCAATCTAATAATATCGCTCAAGCTCATTGTAGATCTCTGGAAAAGGGAGTATCAAAACCAGAATGCTCAAGCAATTGCCGAGAGAGGAGCAAAACTATACGAGAAATTTGTTGGTTTTGTCTCTAATCTAGAAGATCTTGGAAAGCACATAGATAGAGCAAAAGATGCCTATACAGACTCTTATAAACAGTTAAGTACCGGCCACGGAAACCTGGTAACACAAGCTACTCTGCTTAAAAGCTTAGGGCTAGCAACTAAAAAAGAGCTCTCAAAATCGCTAGTAGATAATTCTGATAAAGAGCTATTTTAGAATGAGTAAAATTTATGAAGTTGCAATTATAGGAGGAGGTGTTTCTGGCTCTGTTACAGCCTTGCAGTTAGCTAAATATGGAATAGATAATGTGTTGTTTGAGCAGCGAGAAAACCTTGTAAGTGGGCCTCCTTTCTGTCATTTGCATGCAGGCGGTAACCTATACCCAGATATCTCATTGGAGCAGTGCAAATTACTTATGCTTCAATCAATAGAGATGGCTAGGCTGTTCCCTCAA
>JBAYBU010000251.1:0-2798 GCA_041669105.1 Bacteroidales bacterium
ATGGAGGACCGAACACTTCTCCCACTTAGGGATTGCCTCGCGAATGCTCGGCGTTCCCTTATGGAGGGGTGCTTTAAAACAAAAAAAGCAAACAGCCGCAAGCTGGTGCTTGGGCTGGTACAAATCAATAATCAAAAAACCGCCTACAAGCGAGCTTGGGCGGTTTTTGTTTGATTTTTGATTTAGCCCTAAGGGCTTGCTTTTTTTGTTTTAGCGGAGAGGAAGGGATTCGAACCCCCGGAACCTCGCAGTTCAACGGTTTTCAAGACCGCCGCATTCGACCACTCTGCCACCTCTCCCTACCTTTTGGGAGCTATTCTCCTTTAAGGGGCTGCAAAGATATTGATTTTTTCTATATGTGCAAAAAAAATATCTATCAATTTGTGGCACAATATTTGAATTTTTTAGTTATATTTATAGGCAATTAAAATAGGACCCTTAAAACGGCTATTCATATATACATCATATACATCATATAAATCCTAACCAATATGAAAAGTAATAAATTTGAAATAGAAATTCTGGAATTAGAAAATAATTTATCCAGATATGCATACAGCTTAACTTCCAATAGAGACGATGCTAAGGATCTTGTGCAAGAGACTTACTTTAAGGCATTTAACAATCAAGAGAAGTTTAATGAACATACTAATATAAAAGCTTGGGTATACACCATTATGAAAAATACTTTCATTAATGATTATCGCAGGCGTATAAAACGTCAATCTATGTTTGGCGAGGATGTTCACGAGTTTGTAATAAATAACAAACCTGCCGATTATGGTCCTGAGGCCGATTTTGGTTTTCGTGAGCTTACAAAAGTAGTTAATTCACTTGAGCCCGAATTTAGAATCCCTTTCCAAATGCATGATAATGGCTATAAATATCAGGAGATAGCAGATGAACTTGGGCTGCATTTAGGGACAGTAAAGAGTAGAATTCACTTTTCACGTAAAAAACTTATAAAAAAACTTGATAAATAGAGGTCGCTAAACAGGTAGAGATTAAGACAAATTGACAAGTAGACAAGTTGTCACATAAATAGACAATCAAATAATAACAAAAGCCAGATAACTCTGGCTTTTATTATTTTATATAAGACAAGAAAGGTAAAAAATTAGAGGTGAAACGCATCTTTTGTTGCAAAGAATTTTCTCTGGAACAGTATTAGATAGGCAACTCCAATTGTTATACATGAATCGGCTATGTTAAATATAGGGCGAAAAAAGATAAAATCTTTGCCTCCATAAAATGGTAACCAAGTAGGAAGTGTTGTGTCTATAATTGGAAAATAGAGCATGTCAACTACTTTACCATGTAAAAAAGGAGCGTACCCTCCACCCTCGGGGAAAAGAGCAGCTACAGTTTCAAATGTAGATTCATTAAAAATTAATCCATAGAACATACTATCAATAATATTGCCTATTGCTCCTACAAGAATAAGAGCAACCCCATAAAGGACTCCAGTTGGGGCATCTTTTTTAATTAGCTTATTTATATAGTGGATTATAACTCCAATTAGCACTAGGCGAAACAGGCTTAACAGCAACTTACCAAAGCTACCGCCAAACTGCATACCAAATGCCATTCCATTATTTTCTATGAAATAAATTTGAAACCAATTCCCAAATACAGGAATACTCTCTCCAATAGTCATATGAGTCTTAATCCAAATCTTCACGACTTGGTCTATCATGAGAATCAATAATACCAGAAAAGTGATTTTTTTTCCTTTGGAAAATTGCATGAGTTAATCTCTCTTGTTAAGGAGTTTTTAGTCTCTTTTATTCTTGGCTTCTACAGAAAGGGTTGCGTGTGGAACAAGGCGAAGTCTCGCTTCTGGTATAAGTTTTCCTGTCTCGCGGCAAATCCCGTAACTCTTATTTTCTATACGTATAAGTGCACCCTCTAAGTTTTGTATAAACTTATATTGTCTTTGAGCAAGTTGCCCTGCTTCCTCTTTAGAAAGAGCAGAGGCCCCCTCTTCTAACACTTTAAACGTTGGCGAAGTATCCTCTGTGTCGTTACTAGTACTGTGTGTGACAGCAGCTTTAAGATGAGTATATTCTTCTTTGGCAATCTCTATCTTTTGGAGTATTAACTCTTTAAACATTTGAAGCTCTTCATCGCTATAGCGAACTTTCTCTCTCACTTCACCTGTAACTTTTTCACCTGCAACTTTCCCTTTGGTTGTCATATTTTTTTTATTAAGAAAACGTAAAGATAACAATAAATAATATATAAAATATATAAAATATAATCCTAATAACTAGTCTTGTTTTCGTTTTTATTCCATAAGTTAAATGGAACAAGGCCCTTATGGTCTAAAATCCTCTCTATAGGTAGAGTCCTTTTGTCTAAGGGTACAGAAAATTGATCATAAATAAAAGCATCACTAAAACCTGCCTTTGCGGCATCATGCCTATCTGCTGCATAGTAGATCTTATCTATTTTTGCCCAATATGCAGCCGAAAGACACATAGGACAAGGCTCACAAGAAGTATAAAGTGTACAGCCCGTAAGATCAAACGTGTCCAACTCTTTACAAGCCATCCTAATAGCGTTAACCTCGGCATGAGCAGTAGGGTCTTTATCGGGAGTAACAGAATTGATAGAAGAACTTATAACCCTCCCATCCTTTACAATAACAGCTCCAAAAGGACCTCCCCCTTGAGAAGATGCATTTTTAGATGCCAGCTCAAGAGCCTCCTGCATAAATTTTAATCGATTGTCATTCCCCATAATTATATCTTTTCTAAAGCTATATGCAGAGTTCCCTCGTCCCACTCTATTTCAAA
>JBAYBU010000252.1:0-2774 GCA_041669105.1 Bacteroidales bacterium
AGATTTAAGAGCTCTTTTTGCATTCTCTTCATACTTTTCTGGAAAAAGAGCAATCACCATATTGTCAAACATATTTTGCTCTTTAAGAAAGAAGAAAGTTATAAAAAATACAATAAGAACTCCTAAAATGGTGTTTACTAGCAATGACGCTACCGAAGCAAAAATTGAAGCTATAGAAGATGTTGTGAATATTTTCTTTAGCTCTTCAAAGATTACATTTTCAATTTTAAAATCACTTCCAATAGAGGGGAAAATATTAATTACACTTTGGTTTAGCCTTTCAAAAGGTTCCGATATTTTTACGCCAATTTCGGCAATATCTAGTGAGGCTATTTTTACAAAGAAAGAACCAAGCAAAGGAGCTATTATAAGGAACAAAGAGGCAAAAACGCTAAGTAATGCAAGCAAAGTAATTGCAGCAGCTAAAGAACGAGGGACTTGGAACTTCTTGATTTTGAGTTTTAGTATAGCCTCCATTAGAGGTTTTCCCATAAGTGCAATAACTGCCGAGATTATTATATAAATAACAATACTACTAAAGTACCAAGCAATGTATAAAATTACTAATGTTATAGCTATCCCAATTATATATTTTATTAGCTTATTCATAGTAAAATCTCTTTTATATCAAAAGTAATAATTTTTTGTAAGTTTGTCTCTATATTAATATTATTGTAAAATTTTATGAAAAGATTATTATTGTCGCTTCTAGTTATAAATCTGAGTTTTGCAAATATCAGAGCAGACGAAGGAATGTGGTTGCCTCTTCTTATAAAAGAGCGTATAGCAGATATGCAGCAGAAGGGTTTTAAATTAACTGCGCAAGATTTATACAGTGTAAATAAAGCATCACTAAAGGATGCAATTGTTCATTTTGGAGGAGGTTGTACAGGAGAACTTATTTCTGATAAAGGTCTTTTGCTTACCAACCATCATTGTGGCTTTAGTCAAATTCAATCTCATAGCTCTGTAGAGCACGACTATTTAAAAGATGGTTTTTGGGCAATGACACAAAGTGAGGAATTACCAAATAAGAATCTAACTGTACGCTTTCTTGTAAGGATGGAAGATGTTACCGATAAGATATTAGAGCAGTACCAAACATCTATGACCGAGACCCAGAGAGATAAAATTATCTTTACTAAATTGGCCGAAGTTATTAAAGAGGCAACCTTAAACAATCATTATGAGGCAAAAGTAGAGTCTCTATATTACGGAAATCAATATTTTCTTTTTGTTTATGAAACATTCACCGATGTTAGATTGGTTGGAGCGCCTCCATCTTCTATAGGTAAATTTGGTGGAGATACCGATAACTGGATGTGGCCTAGGCATACTGGAGATTTTTCTCTATTTAGAATATATGCAGATAAAGAGAATAAACCTGCACCTTACTCTAAAGATAATGTACCTTATACTCCAAAGAGACACTTTGCCATCTCTACCAAAGGTGTTAACGAAGGCGACTTTACTCTTGTATATGGGTATCCTGGTAGAACACAACAATATGTTCACTCCCAAGCTGTTCGTTATATTTTAGAGAAGTCTAATCCTAATAAAATTAATCTTAGAGCACTAAGACTAGCTATTCAAAGAGAGGAGATGGCAAAAAGTCAAGAGGTACGTATTAAATATGCTTCTAAAAATGCTTCGGTTTCTAATGCTTGGAAAAAATGGCAAGGCGAATCTAAAGGTATTGTAAGACTTAATACAATAGAGAGTAAGATGCAATTTGAAGAAGAATTTGAAAAGTGGGCTAAAGGTAAGCCCGATTATAACGGACTACTAAGAAAAATATCGCTCTTATACTCTAAACTAGAGCCTTATGCGTTTGCTACAGAGTACTATAATGAAGCAATTATTTCTAATGAAATTATTAGGTTGGCAAGAGATATTTCCCATTTTATAAAAAGAGGTTCTAAAATGGTACCACAGGTATTAGCGGCTAACGTAAAATCTAACATGGCTAATTTTTATAAAAATTATTATTTACCTATAGATAAAAAATCTTTTATCGCCATTGTTAGTGAATATGACAAGGAAGTACCCAACGATATGAAGCCTACTTATTTTAGAGAACTAAAAGAGGAGCTAGGCTCTATAGAAAAAATAGCAGATCAACTCTTCTCAAAATCTTTACTTGCCGATTCTGTTAGAGCCTATAGAGCAATCAAAGATGGCGTCACAGAAGAGACCTTCATAAACGACCCTGCCTTTATGATTTTTAATGCTTTTAATGAAAATAATCTTAAAAATATAAAGCCCTACAGCGATAGTATTAATAATAGGTTATCACTGTTGTACAGAACATATATGAAGGGGCAAATGGAATTCTCACAAAATCGTGATTTTTACCCCGATGCCAACTCTACGTTAAGAATTGCGTATGGTAATGTACAGGGTTATAGCCCTGCCGATGCAATTTACTATAATCACTACTCTACAATTGAAGGGATAATGGAGAAAGATAATCCCGATATATATGACTACAATATTCCTCAAGCTTTAAGAGATGTTTATGCAAAGAGAGATTTTGGTAAATGGACTCAAGGAGGTACCGTTCCAGTATGCTTTGTTGCTACTAATCATACTTCTGGAGGTAATTCGGGTAGTCCTATTATTAATGCCAATGGAGAACTTATTGGAATTAATTTTGATAGAGTGTGGGAAGGAACCATGAGCGACATTGCTTTTGACCCTCAGATGTGTAGGAATATCTCTCTAGATATTAGATATGCTTTGTTTATAATTGAGAAGGTTGTAGGGGCATCTCA
>JBAYBU010000253.1:0-2755 GCA_041669105.1 Bacteroidales bacterium
AATTTATGGAGGTAAACTATCTTTAGACTATCATAATAATGGCCGCCCCTTTATACAAAATAGCAATAGTCAAATAAGCATTTCGCATACATCTAGGTTTGTCTCTATTATTACGCACTCCCAAGAGATTGTTGGGATAGATATTGAGATGTTAAATCGTAATTTTAGTGCTGTAGAAAAAAAAGCACTCTCTAGTGAAGAGATTGAAAATCTAAGCGATCTAGATCGTGACCTCCATCTTGCAATTCATTGGAGTGCAAAAGAGGCCATTTTTAAAAGAGTCTCTTGTTTAGGTGTAGACTTTGCCAAACAAATTTTCATTAAAAAATTTACCCCTCAAAAGAGTGGTCAATTAACTGCTATCTTCTTAGATAAAGCTGGCGAAGAGCAAGAGTTTCACCTTAACTATGAAATTCTGGAAGATCACATAATGGCCTGGTTAGTAGGGTAACCTCTTTGCTCTTGTTTATGAGATAGCATAATTACATTGATAGTTAACTAATGCCTTGGCTTGTTTTATAACATTTTAGTTAGTTGAATACGATGCCTTAAACAGTTGGTTATATATTTCATTTGAAGATTTGAGCCGAATGGTCTTTTGTTTTCACCTTCTCTATAATATCGGTTATTACTCCTTCTTTGTCTATTACAAATGTTTTTCGAATAATTCCATCAAACTCTCTACCCATAAATTTCTTTCTGCCCCAAGCATCATACGCTTTGAGTATATCCAGATTGGTATCTGCAATAAGTGGGAATGGTAAGTTGTGTTTTTCTATAAATTTTTGATGTGATTCCTCACTATCTTTACTTACTCCAACAACCTCATAACCTGCACTTATAAACCTGTCGTAATTATCCCTTAAATCACAAGCTTGGGCAGTACAGCCCGGCGTATTATCTTTAGGGTAAAAATATAATACTAGCTTCTTACCTTTAAACTGTTCTAACGAAATCTCTCTTCCGTCTTGATCTTTGCCCACAAAATCGGGCGCTTTATCACCAACTTTTAACATAGCTTTTTTATTTTAAATTAAAGAGAAACTCTCTCAAAGCTTTTAAAAGCTTTGAGAGAGTTTATTCTAATGAGTTTATAATTAGTTTTTTGGGTTTGGGGTTTACATCATTCCGCCCATTCCGCCCATTCCACCCATTCCTGGAGCACCACCACCCATTGGTATTGGGTTATCCTCTTTTTTCTCTGCCATAGCACACTCTGTGGTTAGGAACATTCCTGCAACAGAGGCTGCATTTTCGAGAGCAATACGTGTTACTTTGGTAGGATCAATAACTCCAGAAGCATATAGGTTTTCGTAAACGTCTGTTCTAGCATTGTAACCGAAATCTCCTTTGCCTTCTTTTACTTTTTGCACAACTATGCTACCCTCTATACCTGCGTTCTCTGCGATCATGCGTAGGGGCTCTTCAATTGCACGTGCAATTATAGCTATACCAGTATTTTCGTCGTAATTATCGCCTTTAAGTTTTTGCAAATCTTTTATTGCACGCAGGTAAGCTACTCCACCACCTGGTACAGTACCCTCTTCTACAGCAGCACGAGTTGCACTAAGAGCATCATCTACACGGTCTTTTTTCTCTTTCATCTCTACCTCGCTTGCTGCACCAACATAAAGAACAGCAACACCACCTGCAAGTTTAGCAAGGCGTTCTTGAAGTTTCTCTTTGTCGTAATCGCTAGTGGTAGTCTCAATCTGTTTGCGAATTTGAGCAACTCTATTAGCTATAGCATCTGTTTCGCCAGCCCCGTTTACAATTGTAGTATTCTCTTTATCTATAGTAACCTTGTCGGCAGTACCTAGCATATCCATAGTGGCAGCATCTAAACGAAGCCCTTTCTCTTCAGAAATAACAGTACCTCCTGTAAGGATAGCAATATCTTCTAACATCTCTTTGCGCCTGTCTCCAAAGCCTGGAGCTTTAACAGCAGCAATTTTTAAAGTCCCACGAAGGCGGTTTACAACCAAAGTTGCAAGAGCCTCTCCGTCTACATCTTCGGCAATTATAAGAAGGGAACCACCACCTTGTACAACTGGTTCAAGAACAGGCAGAAGATCTTTCATTGTAGAGATCTTTTTGTCTGTAATTAAAATATGTGGCTTTTCAAGAACGGCTTCCATCTTCTCTGGATTGGTCATAAAGTAAGGAGAGATGTAACCTCTATCGAACTGCATTCCCTCTACTACTTTTACCTCTGTCTCGGTGCCTTTTGCCTCTTCTACGGTAATAACACCCTCTTTTTTTACACGGCTCATTGCTTCTGCAATAAGTTTACCAATTGTGATATCGTTGTTCGCCGAGATTGTTGCAACTTGTTCAATTTTTGTGATATCGTCTCCAACTGCATTGCTCTGTTTTTTTAAAGAGGCCACAACAGCTGCCACAGCCTTGTCTATACCCCTTCTAAGATCCATAGGGTTTGCACCAGCTGTTACGTTTTTAATACCTACATCAATAATTGATTGAGCAAGGACGGTAGCAGTTGTGGTACCGTCACCTGCTTGATCGGCAGTTTTTGAAGCTACCTCTTTAACCATTTGAGCACCCATATTTGCAAAACGCTCTTCTAATTCAATCTCTTTTGCAACGGTTACGCCATCTTTGGTAATTTGAGGAGAGCCATAACTTCTATCAATTACAACATTTCTCCCTTTTGGACCAAGGGTTACTTTTACTGCATTTGCAAGAGCATCCACACCATCTTTCATAAGATTGCGTGCTTCAATGTTGAATTTTA
>JBAYBU010000254.1:0-2747 GCA_041669105.1 Bacteroidales bacterium
CTCCTGCTTTTTTAGCTCCTGCTCAAACTCGGCAAGCTCCTCCTTCACCTTATCCCAAACCTGCTCTCTTTTTTCCCAATCAAAGCCAACAGCTCTTGCTTTATCTTGAATGCGATAGGCCTTTACCAAAGAGGGCATAGAAACAGGTACACCAGAAAGTACAGATCGGTTACCATCCTTCTCTTTACCTTTGAGCTGCTCCCAGTTTTTAACAACATCTCCTGCACCAGCAACCTCTGTTTTAGCAAAAACATGCGGATGCCTAAATATCAACTTCTCACAAAGCCTCTCTATCACAATAGAGATATCAAATTCTCCTTTTTCTTCTCCTATTTTAGCATAAAAAACAACATGTAAAAGTAAGTCTCCCAACTCTTTACTAATATTAAAACTATCTCCATTTAAAATTGCTTCGCTCAACTCATAAGTCTCTTCAATTGTTAAAGAACGCAAAGATTCATTGGTTTGCTCACGATCCCACGGGCACTCTTCCCTTAAACGATCCATCACATCCAATAACTTTTCAAAACTTTGAAGCGCTTCCTCTCTATTCATATTTTTTCAATTAACTATTTTATAACATGCTCTGTATTAAGTATTTGTGATGAATTTTACCCTAACCTCTGTAGAAATGTCTAAACCCTCCGAAATAGCCATATTGCCCTGATTAACAGCTAACTCTAAATAGCCCAAAGAATTAAATAATGCTATTATCTCTCCTGGAAAACTACCAAAATACCCATTAGAAATTTTATTAATTTTCAAATAAGGGCCTCTAACAAAAATGGTAAAATCACGTCCATTATGAATAGAATCAAACAGACTCTTCTTTATATTTGTAATTGCATTCCCAAAAGAGTCACAATAGATAACTCTCCCTATAATACTCTCAGAATCATGCACAAGTTGCGCCTTAGACTCTTTCTTAATTGCCGAGGCCTCGGTACAACTTTCAAAAAGGTTATTTATTATAATATCTACCCCTCGAGTAAAAAAGTCTATCGCACAAAAAGTTGAGAACGAAAACTGCTCCCATTCAAGAATTTTAAAACAGATAGAAGGTACATTTTCTAATAACAAAGAGAATCTACCATCATTTACTCCTATAAAATAATGTTCTTGTGAAAAGACAATAACCATAGGGCTGTTGGGCGTTGGCTCACTCATAACACCCATTAAATGGATAGTAGCTTTTGGGAAACGATAAAAAGAAGACTTTAAAATGAATATTTCCTGTAAAACATCAAAACTCGGAACAGAATTTGCAAGATCGATCACTCGTAAATCAGAGGATAAAGAATAGAGCGCCCCTTTAAGAGTTCCTAAGTAATAATCACCTTTGTTCCAGTCACTTGTTATGGTTACAATATTCATCCTAAGGTTTCAAATTATGCAAAGATAAAAAATTTTAATAGATTTGCAGCCATTAATTTTTAGACTTAAAACATATTAATATAACTAATTATCAACTAATTATCATGCGTAAAAGTGTAAAATTCGTTAGTGCTAACCAAGCTGTTAAGGTAGTAAAATCGGGTGACCATATTCACCTAAGCAGTGTAGCTAGTGCTCCACAAATTCTTATTAATGCTCTTATCAAAAGAGGTGAAAGCGGAGAGCTAAAAGATGTAAGAATACATCACCTGCACACAGAAGGAGAAGCTCCTTATGCCGATCCAAAATTTGAAGGAGTATTTTTTCACCAAGCTTTTTTTGTTGGAGACAACGTTCGCAAAAGCGTACAAGCAGGCTACGCCGATTACATCCCAATCTTTCTGAGCGAAACACAAAAACTATACAGAAGTGGAACTCTACCTTGCAACGTGGCAATGATGCAAGTATCTTCACCAGACCGCCATGGTTTTGTATCGCTAGGCACATCAGTAGATGCAACCCTTGCCGCAATAGAGACTGCCGATTACGTTATTGCAGTAATTAACGAAAACGTGCCAAGAGCTTGGGGAGACGCTATGATTCCTTTAAGCATGATAGACATTTTTGTAGAAGATAACACCCCTCTAGAGCCAGCTCACTTTGCAGAGCCCAATGAGATAGAGTGTGCCATTGGAAAAAACTGTGCTGCTTTAATAGAAGATGGAGCTAACCTTCAAATGGGCATTGGAGCAATTCCAAATGCAGTTCTTGCTCAATTAGGCGGTCATAAAAACCTTGGAATACACACAGAAATGTTTGCAGACGGTGTGTTGCCTCTTGTAGAATCGGGAGTAATTAATGGCGCAAACAAATGTATAGACAAGAATAAAATGGTAGCAACCTTTCTTATGGGCTCCCAAAAAGTTTACGACTTTATAGACGACAACCCAATGGTTCTTATGCAAGATGTAGGTTACACCAACGACCCTTTCATTATTGCAAAAAACCCAAAAGTAACTGCTATAAACTCGGCACTTGAAATTGACTTAACTGGCCAAGTATGTGCCGATTCTCTTGGGACAAGGCACTACTCTGGAGTAGGTGGCCAAGTAGACTTTATTTACGGGGCATCGCTTTCACAGGGCGGGAAAGCAATTATTGCAATGCCATCTGCAACAAATAAAGGCATTAGCAAAATATCTCCTGTGCTTAAATTGGGAGCTGGAGTAGTAACCACCAGAAGCCACATTCACTGGTTTGTAACTGAATATGGCGCAGTAAACCTCTACGGTAAATCTCTCCAAGAGAGAGCACGCCTATTAATAAGCATTGCCCATCCAGAACATCGCGAAACTCTAGATAAAGCAGCATTC
>JBAYBU010000255.1:0-2739 GCA_041669105.1 Bacteroidales bacterium
AACCGTTATATGAAATAAGCCTAACCACCGCAGAACTTAATTTCACGCACACAGGCTTTAATCATCATTTTTAAACCAGCTCCTTTTTTTGATAATTCTTTCAGGTCTTCTGGTTTAAATTTTTCTTTCTCAAAAAGAGATTTCATTTCATCGTTTACTTTTTTGTATTCGAGTAAATATTCTTTCAGTTGTTCTTTTAATAATTCAATCATATTTTCAATTTTTTAAATTTATTCATTACTTTTTCTGTATACCACTTCCCTGCTCCCGGATTGTGTAGCTTGATTGCTGTCAGTATATCCTTGTCTGGGTTGTGGTGCTCCTGGTAAACTTCAAACATCTCAAGAGACTTGTATATGTTCGTTCTGTCTGACAAATCATACCTTTCCTCTTTTAATATCCTGTTGACCTCTCTAACATAAATGGGGGTTATTTGCAGAATTCCCACATCGTTGGAAGCGCCAACTGCAAAACGATTTCCCTCACTCTCTACATGAATTAGTGCCTCAAGAAGATATGCCCAATCAGAGGGTTTTTCTAACCTAAATTCTCTTTTGAATGTTTCGCTCTCTGACAAATTTAAGCTAAGAGAGAGTACAAGGGCTAAAATTAAAATCCTCTGTCCCATTCTTCTCTTAATTTTCTTTTGAATTTTATAAAATCACTCATATCCGTTTTTTCATTTAATAAATCGTTTTTGACATAACCCACAATACTCATCGTCTCCATATCCTCTTACTAAGGGGGCTTCACATTCACAAAATCTTTGCCACTCTTCTCGAAGCTCGCCTATTTGCTCTCTCATTTCCTCTGCTCCTTCTTCAGACAGTCCTCCTATTAAATCTGATAGTGCTCCCTTTACTCCTTTCAATGAAAATGAACTAATATCAAAATATGGAAGCTCTACAATCTTCACTCCTTCTATGCTGCCATCATTGTAATAAAAAACCTCGACCTTCTTGCCTGCTTCTCTCTCTTGTATTTCGACAACCATGGATTTAAATCTCCTCTCCTTTTCTTTCTCAATATCTATCTTAATTCCATGTTCCTCTAAAGCTCTTAGCAATATCTCTTCTTTAAGTTTTGCTCTATCCAGTATAGCATCCTTTTCTTCTTTTGTAAGACCCCAGTCTATATCTGTGTCTATCTCGTAATCTTTAAATGTTGCTTTCATTTTCTTGCTTTTTTTTCTGTTTAATTCTTCTTTCATTTCTCCATTGTTTTAAAATATGCTACTCTCTGCACATTATACAATCCGCCTTTAATTAAAGCGAACTGGTGCGTTTGTTTCTTCCATATGAGACTTTGCACCTCTATCACATTATATCCACCCTGCGTTGCTCCTACATGTGTAATTTGATGTTTATTTTGGTGCACAGTTAGGCTCTTTATCAAATCAAAAAGGAAATGTTCACCTTTTGCCTCTTTAATTTTTTTCTGATTGCGAAGCGCAAAGCGTGTCATTGTGGCCCATGTAAATGTTTCACCTTTCTCCACATTTCAATCGCGGGCTTATCTTTTACATCAATCAAATTGTTTATACGTTTAAGCCCGCTGATCACTGTTGCGTGCGACTTGCGGTTAGTCATCTCTGCAATTTCTTGTAGGGTATAACCCTTGTTATCTCTTAAAACTTTCCAGTATAGCTGTCTCGCTGTTGAGATTAATTTCTCCCGGCTTGGCCCAACTATATAGGCTACCGGTACTCTTAGTGTTTGTGAAAATTCTGTTATCATGTATGTTATTTTTTAAATAAATCTCTTAGTTTCATTCTTTTGCCCTTTCTTTGCTAATTGTTTTGCTTCAACCTCTTTTAGCCACTCCTCATAAGATAGTGTGGGTTCTTTGCCGTAGAATATCATATTGTTTAGATATGACTTATAAAGCATCTTTTTAAAATCGTCCATTTCTTTTTTCATTCCTTACTCCTTTCTTTTGCTGGTTTAATTATTTCCCCATGCTTTATTACAAAATACAACTCCCCTGCTCTTGCTCCCCATTCCTCTTTCCCCTCTCGTATTTCGATACCCTTATGTTCAAGCCTTACAATTCTTTCTATGTCATTCCCTTTCGGATAACCTAAAGTCATAATATTAACATCGAATTTCTTACCATGCTTTTCAATAAAGTTTAATTCATTACCGTGATATGAAAACTCACGTACAAAATCGCTTATACCCCAACATGGCTCATTTCTCCAGTTTATTAGACGACTAATCCAGAATGGTGTTATTTCCCTATACTCTTCTTTCTTTATACCGCATTGAGTCATTTTAAACCATTTTGTTTTTAATGGAAGTCTTAATGTTTTCATAATTCCTCAATCCTTTCCATCGCTAATTCCTTAATCACTCTCTCATAAGGTACATTCCCCCATTTCATGAAGTCCTCATAACTGAATACAGGTTTATTCCTCCAAATATAATCGTCTGCATTAGCTTCGAAATAAAAAACTTTTACTATTTCTTTAGAAATATTAATATTAGAATTTCTAGCATAACACTCAATCTTTTCAAATAATGGATTTACCAAGTAAATCCAATCCTCAGGATTTGAAACTTCCATCCCATCATCTGTCGTGAATAAAGGTTCTTCCTCTTCGATTAATTCCCAAAAATCCTCGTAAGACAACTCCTCTTCATCTATCTCAACAGTTGTTTTATTGCCTCTTTTATTGGTATAATAAATCCAGCCATCCTCATAATCTACTATTGCTTCTACTTCTATATCATCATATAA
>JBAYBU010000256.1:0-2736 GCA_041669105.1 Bacteroidales bacterium
GGCAAACCGGGTGTATGCTTTTGATCCTATTTCGGGTGAGTTGCTGTGGGAGTGGAGCAATAATAAGGGCCGAGCTTATTCGGCTGCGGCTGTATGGCCGGTTAAGGCCAACGGCAAGTTGTTTGTAGTTACGCCGGAGCGCAAGATATATGCTTTGGATGCTGCTACTGGCCGAGAGTTATGGTCTGCTCGTGGTGGCCGAGAGGCGATTGGTTTGTCGGAGAGCGCGCTTGCCTTGAACGCCGTAGCTTCTGGCTATGTCCCCGTAAATCATGACGTTGCAAATACAACTGATTCACAAAGTGCATATGACACACAAATTGCTATTGCAGCTGCGCTCCCTGCTGCCGTTTACATTAAGACCATGCAAGACACGGTAATAGCATTTAGCACAGGTTCTTACAAAGCTGGTAGAGGCAAAGCAGGCGAGCCGGTAAAGATTTGGGAGTCGCATACAGGGTATGGCTACGAAATTGCGCCAAGCCCTATAACCAGTGCATACGGTCTTGTCTTTATCCCTACCGACAAGGGCAACATATTTGCACTTAACGCTTTTGATGGCTCTGTAGCTTGGAGCTACCGTTTTTCCATAGCCCTTATCAACTACATCTTACCCGTAGACTCCAACCAACTTTTAGTCACCTCAATGGACGGCAAAGTCGCTCTACTAAAACTCTCTCAGAGTTATCTCGAAAGTGTTACTGATGAGTGATTTAGATGAAAAACTCTCTTAAAAACTCTCTCAAAGCTTTTAAAAGCTTTGAGAGAGTTTTATTATTTACCTATATTTGTAAGAATATTTAAATGGTTAATAGGTATTTAAACATGAAGATTTATAGTGTAGTTACGGGAACAGGCAGGTATGTTCCCACTAGGGGTATTAAAAATGAGGATTTTCTTAATACCAAATTTTATGATACCTATGATAGTATTTTCGATAGGCCTAATCAAGAGATAATTGATAAATTTTTGGAAATTACCACTATTGCAGAGAGGCGCTATGTTCCAGACGATTTGCTTACTTCTGATATTGCTTTTTTTGCTGCCGAGAAGGCTGTTGCAATGGCTGGTATCGATAAGGAGAGCTTAGATTATATTATTGTTGCTCACAATTTTGGTGATATAAAGAGTGGATCTAACCGTACAGATAATGTGCCTTCTTTGGCTGCTCGTGTAAAGCACAAGTTAGATATAGAAAATCCTTTTACTGTTGCTTACGATGTTCTTTTTGGTTGCCCGGGGTGGTTGCAGGCTTTTATTCAGGCCGATTATTTTATTCGTTCGGGGGATGCTAAGCGTATTTTGGTTATTGGGGCCGATGTGCTTTCTAGAATTTCGGATCCGCACGACCGTGATAGTATGCTTTATGCCGATGGTGCTGGGGCTGTTATTTTGGAAGCTTGCGAAAGTGCCACTCCCGTTGGGATTCTTGGGCATGTTACTAGGTCTGATACTAAGATTTATTTGAACATGCTTCATATGGGTAAGTCTTTTAAGAGTTCTGGTGCATTTGATGCTATCTCTTCGACTACTCTTGATTATAATAATCTTTATTTAAAAATGAATGGGCGCCGTTTGTACCAATATGCGTTGCAAACAGTGCCGCTTGCCATAAAGGCTGCTTTAGATAAGTGTGGAGTAGATATTAGAGAAGTGAGTAAAGTGCTTATCCATCAGGCAAATGGTAAAATGGACGAGGCGATTCTAAAAAGGCTTTATGCCCTTTATGATATTGCCGAAATCCCTGATAACGTAATGCCAATGTCTATCTCATATTTAGGGAATTCTAGTGTTGCAACGCTGCCCACTCTGTTGGATTTAATTATGCGAGATAATCTGAGCCATTTGGGCGAAACTTTTGGCGACGATATTAGTGAGGACAGCGATGAAAGTGCTGGTGGCACTGCGTCTAACGAAACATTGGACACTCCCAATTTGGACATTTCTAATAATCATTCAATCAAAAAGGGTGATAAAATTGTATTTGCTTCTGTAGGAGCTGGTATGAACATTAATGCTTTGGTTTACAAAGCTTAATTTGTTCAAAGATATTAGACAGTATTTTAAGGTGTAAAAAAATCAGTGTAGATTTTAGGAGTTGTAGTAAAAAACTCCTAGAATTAATCTTTTTACTTCTGATATGTGCAAACAATTGAATTCAAGGCCGTTCATTGCATTCTTTAGACATATATAAATAATTTCGGGATTATGTATAATGTTTAACTTCTTTTCCAGAACCCTATCTCTTTCAACTAATTGTATGAAATAATTGCCGCACTCTTCTTCGGCAATCCCAACCATCTCTCTTATCATTTGTTTCTCTTGCCTACTCTCTGTTTTTTGCCTATTTTTACTCACTCTACTCATATCCTTCCCCTCCATTTTAAATTTTAATTACTCTTTTGCTATCTTTTGATTTTATTTTTTCTGTTAATCTCCTTCGCTTTTATTTTAAAATTAGCCAATTACTTGTATGGCAGTCTAGCTAATAGAGTTATTTATCGAATACTAGAGTATATTTATCTTTTTTACTGGCCAGGATGTTTGGCGGCGATTGTCGGCGGCGATGATTGAGAGGGGTTTAAGGTGCCTCCGGCGTTGTTACCGCTACGCGGGTGATTGGAAGCGGGGGGGGTTATTGGAAGTGGGGTTGTGGGATGGGGATGCCGGCGATGTTTAGGATGCGGCGTGCGAAGGTGTCTATTAGTTCTTCTAGGTTTTGTGGGTGGGTGTAAA
>JBAYBU010000257.1:0-2729 GCA_041669105.1 Bacteroidales bacterium
AAAAAGAGTAACACACTTAAAGAAACCGATAGACTCAAAGAGAATATTAACCTAAAAAAGGGCAGTAGTTCAAAAGAGAGAGATAGTTTCACGAGAGACAATAATCTAAAAGTTGTCTATTTTCCTTCATGTATAACCCGTAGCATGGGTCAGTCAAAAGGAAAATCAAATGAGCCCAATATTACTGAAATAACTAAGACCCTTTTAGAGAGAGCTGGTTACACTATTATTTACCCAAAAAAAATAAACTCTCTATGTTGTGGAATGGCCTTTTCAAGCAAAGGTTATGTACAAGCAGGAGAAGAGGCTTCAAATAAATTAGAGCAGGCTCTGCATAGAGCCTCTAATGGTGGGGAATTACCTGTTTTATGCGATATGAGCCCATGCCTATATACCATGCAAACCAATTTTGGAGAGAGAATTAAACTATACGAACCTGCAGAATTCATTAATGAGTTTATAATGGATAAGCTCCAAATAAAACAATTAGACAAAAAAATATCTGTTTTTGCAGTTTGCAGTGCAAAGAAGATGGAGGTAGAAAATCATCTCTACCAAATAGCAAAGCAATGCGCCAAAGAGGTTGTGATTATAGATAGTAATTGCTGTGGATTTGCAGGAGACAGAGGCTTTATTGTGCCCGAACTAAACAGATATGGATTGAGAAACTTAGCCTCCCAAAGTAAGGGATGTTCAGAAGGATATTCCACAAGCAAAACATGTGAAATAGGCCTTTCTAATCATAGCGGCATAGAATTCTCTTCTATTATGTACCTTGTAGAAGAAGCCAGTAGGCCAATTTAATTTAAAGCTATTATCTAGTAAAGAATTTATTATAATGTACACGAGTTTAAGAGAGTATGTCAATTTTCTAGAATCAAAAGACCAACTTATTCGAGTTAAAGAGTACGTCAACCCCAATTTAGAGATTGCCGAGGTAACAGACAGAATAAGCAAACAGCCAGGAGGTGGCAAAGCTCTGCTTTTCGAAAATACAGGTACTTCTTTCCCTGTACTAACAAATATGATGGGCTCAAAAGAGAGAATCGCATACGCTTTAGGTATAGATTCCTTTGAACAGGTTAGCGACTATTTCAAAAATCTCCTTAAAGAGCTGATGCAAGAGCGAGGCTCTTTTATTGACAAACTTAAACTACTACCCCATCTAAAAGATGCTGCCAGGTGGATGCCAAAAACAACTAAAGCTCATGCCCCTTGTCAAGAAACGGTACTTTACAAAGCAGAATTGAGTAGGTTCCCTATACTTAAGTGTTGGCCCAAAGATGGAGGTAAGTTTATAACCCTCCCTATGATTCATACGAAAGACCCTGTAACAGGAGGCCGCAATGTGGGCATGTACAGAATGCAAGTTTTCTCTGACAATACAACAGGGATGCATTGGCATAGGCACAAAACAGGTGCTCGGCATTTTGCCCTAAGTAAAGAGAGTCAATTTCCCGTTGCTATTACTCTAGGAGGCGACCCTGTGTATACTTATGCTGCAACGGCTCCCCTCCCCGATGGGATAGACGAATACCTCTTGGCAGGATTTCTTAGAGACAAGCCAGTATTGCTCACCGATTGCCTAACTCAGCCACTACAAGTACCAATAGATTGTGATATAGTAATAGAGGGCTATATAAATAAGAATGAGCCTCATGTAATAGAAGGGCCATTTGGAGACCATACTGGGTTTTACTCTTTGGCCGATCTCTATCCTCTTTTACATATAACCTGTATCTCTTACAGAAAAGATGCAATATACCCAGCCACCCTAGTGGGTATCCCACCACAAGAAGATAAGTACATTGCTATTGCTACAGAGAAAATTTTTCTTACCCCAATTAAATTTACAATGGTACCAGAGATTATAGACCTACACCTCCCAGAAGAGGGAATTGGTCATAATATTGCCATTGCTAAAATAGAGAAAAGCTACCCTGGGCAAGCTATAAAGGTTGCACATGCACTGTGGGGTGCAGGGCAAATGATGTTCAATAAAATAATGATTGTAACTAACTCAGATATAGACATTAGAGATTATAATCAAATGCTTGAAGTCTTAAATAAAAACTACAAAGCCAAAAGAGATACTCATTTTAGCCGAGGTCCAACAGATATCTTAGACCATGCAGCACCTGCATTTGGTTATGGCGGAAAGGTTATGTTAGATGCTACAATTAAACACCCAGAAGAGACCGGTGTCCAACAGCACTCATACGAACAAGAAGAGGAATATCCACTTTATTTTACTTACTCTAAAGAGATATTAAAGGGGAAAATTAATGTAATTGTAGATTCAAACATTAAAGATCTTTACTCCCAATTATGGATCTGGGGGAGTAACTGCGACCCTATAAGAGACTCTTATTTTGTTGGAGATAAATTGGTAATGGACTCTACTACTAAAGAAGAGGGAGACAATGTAAGAGAGTGGCCAGAGATGGCTCTCTCATCTAAGGAGACCATAGAGGCAGTAGATGCTAAATGGGATAAATTAGGATTAGATGATTTCATTGAATCCCCATCTTTAAAATTCAATCAATTATAACTACTTTTGAAGTTGCTCTAAATTTTATTTTGAGACCTTAAATAGAGGATTGCTTAGAGGTTTAAGTTTTAATTTAATACTGTAATGATAAATAGTTTAATAAAGGGTTTTATTGTAGGAATAGGAGCATCTATTCCCCTTGGCCCTTTAGGTGTAATGTGTGTCCAAAAAACTCTTA
>JBAYBU010000258.1:0-2724 GCA_041669105.1 Bacteroidales bacterium
TACCGAACAGAGAAGTTAAGCCCGTTTGCGCCGATGGTACTGCTATACCAAGTGGGAGAGTAGGTAGCCGCCATACTTAAATAAAAGCCCGATGATCTTTCATCGGGCTTTTTTTGTTCAAACAAACCACAAAAACTCTCTCAAAGCTTTTAAAAGCTTTGAGAGAGTTTTGACTTTATAAAAGGCGGTCGGCTTCGCGGCGTATGTCTTTCTCTTTGATTGTGTGGCGTTTGTCATATTCGCGTTTACCTCGTGCTAGGGAGATATTTAGTTTGGCCAACCCTTTTTCTGAAATGAATAGGCGAGTGGCCACAATGGTGAGTCCTTTTTCTCTACTACCACGAAATAATCGCCTAAGTTCTCTTTTGTTGAGCAGGAGTTTGCGATCTCTGCGGGGGTCGTGTTGGTTAAAGCTTCCCCAAAAGTAATCGGCAATATGCATGTTTTTGACATAGAGCTCTCCATCTATAAAATAGCAATAGGCATCGGCAAGAGACGCTTTACTAGCACGAATAGATTTAATCTCTGTACCAGTTAGCACTATGCCTGCAGTAAAGCCTTCTATCAATTCATATTCGTAAGAGGCTTTTCTGTTTTTAATCTCTACTTTACTCTTTGTTTTAACCATTGGAGTGCAAAAATAGTGTAAATTTGCGGTATGAGCAAAGATTTAATTTGTGTGCTGGGGCCAACTGCTTCGGGAAAAACTAAGTATGCGGTAAAGTTGGCGCACGAGATAGATGGCGAGATTATCTCTGCCGATTCTCGCCAGGTTTACAAGTATATGGATATTGGAACTGGCAAAGATTTAGATGAATACAATTTTAAAGGTGTAGATATTCCATATCATTTAATTGATATTGTCCAACCTGGTACTAAATATAATATTTTTGAATATCAAAGAGACTTTCACAAAGTATTACTGGAGATACAGGGGAGAGGAAAACAACCTATTTTGTGCGGTGGAAGTGGTCTTTATATAGAGGCTGCTACTCAAGGGTACTCTTTGCCTCAGGTTGCGCCAAATATTGCTCTTAGAGCCGAGTTAGAACAATTGAGCGATCAAGAGCTTATTAGTAGGCTAGAGAGCTTGAAGCCTCTGCATAATACCTCCGATACTGATAGCCGTAAAAGAGTTATTAGAGCTTTAGAAATAACAATATCTGGAGATTTTAACATTCAAAAATATCCTTTAGTTCCTACTTGTTTTATTGGGATTTTAGTTACTCGGCAAGAGAGAATTAAGAGGATAGATAAGCGATTAAAAGAGAGGCTAGAGGGGGGAATGATAGAGGAGGTGCAAAGTTTGCTTGATAGGGGCATCCTAGCCGAAGATCTAATTTATTACGGATTAGAATATAAGTTTGTAACACTTTATATTACTGGCAAGCTTAGTTATAGTGAGATGCATAAATCTTTAGAAACTGCTATTCATCAATTTGCCAAGCGGCAGATGACTTGGTTTAGGCGTATGGAGCGCAAAGGAATTAAAATTGAGTGGAAAGAGCCAGTTTAATAGTTCTAATAGGAATACTTAGTTATTCTTGATTTATAGATACGTCACTCTTGATCTATAGGTACAAAGTTTTGTCCACTAAAACTATCAGAAGGAAATTGGAATATCTTAAGATCAAATTGCCCAACAATTGCCATTATATGATCAAAAATATCTGATTGGATATTCTCGTAATTAACCCAATTTTTATCGGAGATAAAGAAGTAGAGTTCTACTGGAATTCCTTTTTCTGTGGGTTGTAGTTGCCTAACCATACAAACAGCCTCTTCACTAACTTGTGGATGTTTTTTGAGGTATTCATTTAAATATGCTCTAAAAACACCAATGTTGGTTTGCCGGCGACCATTTACTAAAACAGAGTTATCTATATTATTCTCTTTATTGTAGATTTCAATCTCTTTTGTGGTAGATTCTATATAATCTTTTAGGATAGAGATCTTTTTAAAGCGTTCAAGCATTTCTGGAGTGCAAAACTTTATAGTGCTCATATCTATAATAACGGAACGTTTCACACGCCTCCCTGCGCTCTCCTGCATTCCTCTCCAGTTTTGAAAAGAACCGCTAACTAAAGAGTAGGGAGGGATAGTGGTTATTGTTTTATCGAAATTACGAACCTTAACAGAGTAAAGACTAATCTCCTCTACATCGCCATCGGCACCGTAATTTGGCACCGTAATCCAGTCGCCTGGGCGTAGCATGTCGTTTACAGAGAGTTGCCAGCCAGCCACAAAACCTAAAATACTATCTTTGAAAATAAGCATTAATATAGCCATTGAGGCTCCCATTGCAGCAAACAGAGATGTAAAGCTAGTATTAATAATAATACTTAGGATTATTATACCACCTACAAAATAGGCGAGAACAGCAACAATTTGGAATACAACCTTCATAGGTTTATTGGCGTATTCCGCTGTATTGGTAAAGATTACAGTAAGAGCTTTGGTAGCAGCCGATATGGCTTGCAGTAAGGCAATAACAACAAATATCTGAGCACCTCTTTGTAAAAGCTCTACGGCTAAATCGCTACGTAAAGCTATTGGTGCAGCCATATGTACTATAATGCCAGGAATTATCCTTACTAAATATTTAACTACGTTGTGGTCTACTAGTACATCGTCCCACTTAACAGAAGTTAGTTTTACAAAGCGAACTACAATTTTATATACTACAAGACGAGCAAAAAGATTTGCTAAGTAGGCAATAAGGAA
>JBAYBU010000259.1:0-2713 GCA_041669105.1 Bacteroidales bacterium
CCTCCATGTAGTTATTTTTATATATAGCTATATAGTATCCCTTGATGCTTTATTTGACAAGTTGTTTTAAGCTCTCCGTAAAGCCATTTAAATGGCTCTAGGATTTGTTTTTGTTGGAAACATGGTTTAATTGTGCCAGTATTTGTTTTAGAATCATACAAGAGCTAATCAAAGTTATCTGTTTTGTGCGGTGTTATATTTGTCTATTAAAAATGAAAACTTTTTATTGCTTATATTAATTGCGCGACCGTTTTTATCCAGATGTACAGTAAGAGTAATTATTTTTTTGTTTGTAAGAGTGATTAATGCATAAATAACCCCTGGCAACACCCATAAGAGCAATAGGATGATGAAAAGCAAAATATTGAAATTTTTATATTCTTTATTTAAGACTAAAAACAATTCATTTTCATTTTTTATTATTACTAAATAAGCTGGGTAATTTTGTTTAAGCCACTCTTCGTATTTGTTAAAAATCGCAGTTGTTTTTCGATTTGTTTCATCAATTATTTCTCCGCAATGCTTACACTTCTTAGCTTCACTCAGAATTTCTTCAGCGCAAAATGGACATTTTTTAGTTTTTTGATTAGTCATATTAATTAGTTAGTTGTCAAAAGATTTTGCATAGCCTTCTTGTGTTGCGCTATTTTCATCAAAAAAACATTTAAAGTTAGAAGGATAATTAAAGTGTTTACTATTTTTAGTGTAATAGTATTTCCCACTGCTTTTAGTAAATCCTTTAACTAAGCATTTAATATCATTATTATTTTTTTCTTTAATTTCAATTTCTAAGTTAATCTCATCTTCGTAATCATCACCATATTCGCTACTAAACTCTAAAATTCCCTTAATCTCCGTTTTATCTATTTTTATAGGTATGTAATATTCTTTAAAATTATAGCCAATCTCTAGTGCTGGGTAATCATACCAATGATCTTGTATTAATAAATACATATCCTCATTATACTTAGCGTGCCCATTTTCTATATATGCCTCAAACTTATTATCAAAATTCACAGAATAATTATCTAATAATGATTCTTTCAGCTCTCCTGTATTTTTATCTTGTTTGTATGTCACAATATTCATATATTCTCCATCCCGGGTAACATCAAAATATAAATATAGGCTAGTATCTGCTATTTCTGGAGCTTTTATAAAAATATTCCATTTATTATTATTTATTAAATTTATTAATTGATCTTCAGAAATTTCTTCTTTTTCCTTATCTTGAGCTTGTTGTGATTGTACAATTTTTTTTAAATCTATATTTGATATACCAAGCCCCATTTTTCTCATAACATTAAAAGCATCCGCTGGCTTTCCTAAAAAATAACCCTTTTTGTCTTTAGGATATATATAATAAGCCTCACCATTATTTTCCACATCAAGCATTATTTTTCCAGAGAGATTCGCTGGGAATTTATCAGCTAAATATGCAGTTAAAGTCGAATGTTTTATACCAAGCCCAAGTTCTCGCATAACATTAAAGGCGTCAGTTGGTCTGCCTAGATAGTATCTTTTGTTGTCATTAGGGTTTACATACCAAGCCTCGCCCGCAGATTCTACTTGTAATAATATTTGTCCTGATAACCTGCTCGACAAAGAATCAGCTTTAGCAACTTTAGTATTTTGGGTTATAAAAAATGTAGCTATAACCGCAATAATAAATAGTTTTTTCATAGGTTTTAATTTATTTATTAAAGTGCCCAACAAAAAAGGGCAGTCAACCTGACTACCCGTTGTTCACAAAGGCCCGAAGGTCTCGCTTGCGGAGGTCAACTGCCCATTTCTGTCCGTGAACGAGACAAAAATGGCAGAGCCACCAAAAGCGGGCCTATTTTGTGAACTTTATTTAGGTAGTCAATATTAATTTATCATATAGTCTAATAAAAGTCTATTAAATATTTAAATTTAAAAAGGTGATTTTATAAGCCTTTTTTGTCTAAGATTAAAATATTTGAACCTGTTTTATAATTGACTCGAGAGCCTTTTCGCTATATGATATTTATATAAAGTATAAATAAAAAAATACTAAATTTTATATGGACAAAAAAGAGGCGAGTGCCAGAATTAAGATTAACAAACTTCTTGAAGAGTCCGGGTGGATTTTTGTTGATTCTGATGATAAAAAGGCAAATGTAAAACTTGAGGCTGGCGTAAAAATGAGTGATTTAGGTGATGATTTTGAACACACTAAAAATGGTCTAATTGATTACTTATTACTAGATGATAAGTCTTTTCCTTTATGCGTTCTTGAGGCTAAAAAAGAATCAATTCACCCTCTTTCTGCTAAAGATCAAGCCAGAGATTATGCTAAAGGCAGAAATTGTCGTTTTGTCATTTTGTCTAATGGCGTTTCACATTATCTTTGGGATACGGAATATGGAAACCCTGAGATAATAACCGAGTTTCCTTCACAAGCGTCATTGCTTCATAGAATAAATTATAAACCGCAAACAGAAGAGTTAATTTCGGAGGTAGTTGATGATAAATATCTAGCCCCAAAAAGAACTTTACGTGATTACCAGGTAGAGGCTATTCATGCGATACAAAAAGCAGCCAAACAGGGTAAAAATAGATTTTTATTAGAGATGGCTACGGGTACTGGTAAAACAACTACTTCTGGTGCTATTTGCAAATTATTTCTTCGTACAGGCAATGCTAGTCGCATCCTGTTTTTAGTTGATCGTATAGAATTGGAAACGCAAGC
>JBAYBU010000260.1:0-2711 GCA_041669105.1 Bacteroidales bacterium
GTTCACCTACCTGCAACCCCTCTAGCACCTCGTAAGATTGTGGGTTCTGTTTACCTAGCCGAATATTACGTTTGGTTGCAAAGCCTCCCGATTTTTCTAGCACATATACCCACTGCCCTCCAGTGCTTTGGAAGAATGTACCACGTGGTAACATAATAGCATCTTGTGGCTGCCCCAACTCTAAATTGGTATAGTAGGTTTGCCCAGTACGCATATTCTGTGGTTTCTCGTTTACAAACACCATATCTATTTTAAATTGCCCTTGGCGCACCTCTGGATAGACCTTTTTTACAGAGAGTAGATAGAGAGTCTCTTGGCGGTCTAAAGATGCTTGCAGCCCAGGGCGCACTCTGTCTATATAGTGCTCGTCTATCATTGCCTGCACCTTGTAGTTGGTGAGCACATTAATTTGCCCTATTCGTGTGCCCCTGGCAATGCTTTGGCCCACCTGTGCATCTAACATTCCAAGTTGCCCCTCTACAGGTGCTTTCACATTTAAATTATCTAACCGCTCATAAACCAGAAGTAGTGTTTGACGCATTTTTAATAGATCAGTAGAGAGTTGGCTCATTTCTGAGGCCATAATTAGGGAGTCGTTTTTCTCTTTTAATATATTTATCTCCTGCTCTTGAGTGGCATACTCGTAATCTTCTTTTGCTTGTAAATATGTCTCTGCTGGTATGAGTTTCTCTTTATAGAGAGCTTGTTGTTGCTCAAAATTTCGTCTCTTTTTTTGGATGTCGAATTTAGAAGACAAGAGCCTGCGCCGAGTTTCGATTATCTGATTTTCGAAGTTTATACGTGTCTGTCGCAGCATATTCTCTTTTTGCGCCAAATTAGATTCGCTTGCCATAATATCTTGATATAGAGTGCTATTCTCTAGCTTTAAAATAATATCTCCTGCTTTTACCATAGCCCCCTCTTCTATTAGACGCTCTTTTACTCGGCCCCCCTCCTCGGCATCTAAATAAATGGTAGCAATTGGTTCTACTTGGCCCGATACGCGAATAAAATCGTTAAATTGACCATGGGTAACAGTGCCTATAGTAACTTTATCGCGATCTATTTTAAGTGATTTTGTGCCGGCTTCTGTAATAATTTTGTAGGCTAAAAATGCAAATATAACACCTACCACAATCCAAATGATATGCTTTTTTTGCAAACCTTTCTTCTTTTCAATTTTTCTGTCCATAGCGCTATTTTGTTTTCTCTAGAGAAATATTCTTGTATTTTTATTTTTAATTTTGCTTCACTCTCGTTTCTATCTTCCTTTATTATGACTCCACTCTTTTATTAATCTGGATTTAACTGTGCTTTAACAATATACTAGATCAATAGATCTTTTGGCCTAAATAAAATTGAACTGTTTTTTCTTTTATTTTTAGTTGTAGTAAAGTGCGCATCCAATCGGCTTTGGATTGGGCTAGTTGGTTTTTAGCTGTGTAAAATTCAATTACGCTTATGAGACCTTGTTGGAGCTTTTTTTCTGAGATTGTGTAGGCTTGTTCAAAGGCACTTTTTTTTGCTAAAAGTTGATCTCGTTGTTTAGTGAGTGATTTTATCTGCTGAATATCTTCGTTAATTAGTTGATAAAGATTTTGTTGCTCCTCTTTTTGCCGGTTGGTAGCTAGTTGTCTCTCCATTTTTGCCTGTTTTACTTTAGATTGAACACTCCACCTATTAAATATGGGTATTTGGATGCCTAAATAGATAGACTTTGCCATATTTTGAGACCATTGATCTTTAAATGGAATTGTTTGCATAAGCTGGTTAGCAGGGTTGTTGGGCTCTATAAGCTCTTTTCGTGAATCGGCAAAATTGGTGTAAACGCCTGTACCCAAAGCTAGCCGTGGAACTAAGTTGCCAATTGCAATAGCTATGTTTTTTTGGGAGCTCTCTAAATCTAGATTTGCCCGTTGTACAGATGGGATATGTGTGAGCGCAATTTCGTATATGCTATTTGCGTCTAACAGAGTGTAGGTAGAGGTTAGAGCCAGTTCATTTTCTAGATGCAAATTATCTGTTGCTGGGTAGTTCATCAGTTTTATTAATGCAAGCAGCGCTAAATCCCTTTGATTTTCTGCCACAATTAGATTGTGCTGTTCTGCGGCCTCTTGGGCTTTCATCTCGAGCAAATCAGATTCGGCTTTTAACCCTAACTCTATTAGCTTTTCTGTTTTATTTAAATTTAGTAGTGTAAGACGCACCTGTTCTTCTACTATCTCTGTTAAATTATTGAAATAGAGAACATCGTAATATCTATCCATTACTGCGAAAGCTATCTCTATCTCTTTTTGTTTTATCTCTTCTACTGCTATTAAGTAGTTTAGTTTTTGATATTTGGCTCTGTTTATTTGTGTAAAGCCTTTAAAAATATCTATTTGAGCATCTAGATAAAAATTCATAGAGAAGAAGCTTTGATTCACAAAGGTATTAGTTGTAGGGTCTATAGATCTTCCATACTGTTGGTTGCCAGTGCTTCCAGCATTAATATTCGGTAAAAAGTCTCTTTTAGATTGGTTGAACATCTCCTTGTGAATGTTTGATTCTATTTTTTGATTTTCATAAGAGAGGTTATTCTCTAAGGCATAGCTTATGCATTGGTTAAGACTCATGTTTTGTGCCGAGGCGGTTTTATGGTTTAGTGTAAAACTGAGTGTAAAGCAGATAAATGTGATTAAAAATAGAGATCTCATATAATTATTTTGTTA
>JBAYBU010000261.1:0-2709 GCA_041669105.1 Bacteroidales bacterium
AAAATCTATTTCAAATTTTTTAAATACTGATGCTGTGCGGTAGTCTTGCTACTAGTTCTCCAATAATTGTATTTTTTTGTGCTTCCATAATATTTATCTTTTAAAAAATGATTTTCCATCTGTAATGTCTTTAGATAGATTTACTAAGAGTGTGTTTTCTAACATCTCTTTTAAACCGTCTCTAATAGCTTTAAATTTGTGATGAATAACACAAGGTTTATTCTCGCTACATTGCTTAAATCCTAATCCACAACCTTGGTAAATTGAATCACCATCAATTGCAGAAACAATTGTACTTAATTTTATTTCTTGAGCTTTGGTTTTATCTATAGAAAACCCTCCAGTTGGTCCTTTTTCTGATAGAATAATATTTTCTTTAGAGAGTTGTTGTAAAATTTTTGATGTGTAAGCTTCTGGAGAATCGATGGTATTAGCTATCTCTTTTAAGCTGGTTTTTTGGTTGTTAAGTGACTGATCTATTATGTAGACCGTAGCTTTTATTGCATATTCACAAGCTTTCGAAAACATATCATTTTATTTTAATACAAATATAATAAAATATTTTATATAATGGACATTATTGTCCACTATTATTTAATGCTGATAGTTTAATTGTATAAAAAGCAAGCTTAAATGTAAGATTTCAACTGCCTAAAAATAATATATAAAGGGATTACTTTAAAGCAATATGTAATTGGGGTTGTTTAAAAATGATATGAGAATAATTATTTAGAAAACTAGTTGGTTCTAGTTAGTCGTTTATCCAGGCAGAGAGTGCGAGCGGCTCATTGTTACCAAAAAATAGGGGGGTAATTTTATCTATTATAGAATGTCCATGCGCGCTGTTGGTAAGATATATCAAATGAGTCTCTTGCTTTGGAATAATTATGAACAGTGCTTTAAAACTACCGTTGTCTCCCCAGTGGAAATAGATATTACCCAGCCCTCTATTTTTTTCTACACCTAACCCTAGCCCCCAAAATATAGAGCTGTCGCAGGGGCGGTTTCTATCGGAGTAACGTACTGCGTTAACCGTTGGGCTAAAAATCTCTTTATAATATTGGGTGTTTAGACCTGTTCCTGCTATCAGTGCTCTTAAAAACTGTGAGTAATCTGCTGCTGTTGTGCGTAGGGTGTATGCCGAGCTGGCACGTGGATGGCGTCCTTTTCCTCTATTTTCGCCTTCTTTATTAAACCCTTCTGCTGCTTTTAAATTATAATCCAAAGATGGAATATCTTCTCGTGTCCATTCATAGCTACTACTATTCATTCCTAACGGAATAAACACCTCTTGAGTGGCTATCTGCTGTAAAGATTGGCTTTTTATTTTTTCTACGGCTTTTTGAAGGAGAGTAAAGCCCTCTCCAGAATAGCTGAATATACTGTCTGGTTTGAATTTAAACATAAGTGCAGAGCTTGGCCATTGTTCAGATGATGGCGATACTGCCCAATTGGGAAGCCCAGTTTTGTGAGTTAGAATAACTCTGGCAGTTAGCATTTTTGCCCACTCCATCTGTTCAGGTGAAAATCTATCTTCTTCTATATATTCTAAAATTGACTTGTCTAGGTCTATTTCTCCCTCTCCTGCCATCTTCATTACAATGTATGCAAAGAGAGGTTTACTTAATGAAGCGGCTTGAAAAACCGTCTCAAATTTAGGAGCTGGAGCTCTGTAGCCCTCATCAATAAACTCTAAAAACTGAGTCTCTTTTCCATCAAAATAGGCGGCTTGAAACATTGGTAGTTTAGCTTCTTTAACTACTCTTTCTATTTTATGCAGAGTCTCATTATCTAATTTGTACTCGATTGTATTATCAATTTGTTGCCCAGTTGTAGTGAGAGAAGTTGTCATAAAAAAAGTGATTAAAAGTAGCAGGAGAGTAAATGTTTTCATAGGTCCATTAATTCTAAACGACAAAAGTATGAATTCTTACGAGACTTTCAATTTTTACAAAAAGTAGCTAACAAAGGCGTATTCCAATAGAAAATAAGTAAATTTGTCTTTAAATTAAAAAATTTGATATTGTCAACCATGAGAAAGCTTAAGTTAATTTTTTTATTGTCATTATTATCGATATCGCTTTTAGCACAAAAAAAATCATTAGATGGATCTGTTTATGATGGGTGGCGGTCTATCAAGAGTTTTTTAATTTCGGATGATGCCAATGTTACTTTTACTGAGTATAAAAATTTTATTGATAAATCTATTTTAGAGATAAGAATAGAAAAATCGGGCTTTAAAAGAGTAATTAAGGGAGCTACTTCTCCTAAGTTTTTCTATAATCAGAGCTTGGCATATTTTACAGCAAAGGATACTATCTATCTTATGGATATTGCGACTGAACAGATTAAAAGTATAGCTGCAGTAAACAAACCAAACGTTCATGAGGAGTCTAACTTTATCACTTATTTTAAAGATAAAACATTATATATTATAGATGCTCAGTCTTTTATAAATGGGCAAGAGGTTATTGATTCGGCATTAAATGTCCTTAAAAGCTCATTTATAAACTCGGCAGAAACAATGATGCTCCGCTCTGATTCTTGTGGAGCATCATTTGTTTCACTCAATCTTAATAGTAAAGACCTTTTTAAAAAGGAGATTATTTATAGTTCACGAAAAGTAATAAATGACTTTGATATTGCAACTAATGGAAAGAAGATTCTTTTTTTCTCTGCAGCAGATAGTGCAGGAGTGAAAGAGGTAGA
>JBAYBU010000262.1:0-2705 GCA_041669105.1 Bacteroidales bacterium
ATTGCCTCTTTCCCATATTTATGACTACACTGTGTTGGAGTACCCGTTCTCTTTTTGGCAATGGGGGAGCCCAATAGAAGATGTACCGGCTAAAAATTCTAGCGACAACCAAGTTTTTAACTATTGGATAAAGATGGTCTCTCCAGATTATTATGTCCATGAGAGTACAACAACTCCGTTTTTTGTACAAGCTTCTAGAGAGTTGGGCTATTATGGATATGATACAAAACCTTTTAAGGGGTTGCTTGCTATTAAAAATGCAAAAGGATACTTAGATAAAATTTTTGTACCTCAAGATGCGCAATTTAAGTTTGACAAAACCTTATATAGAAAGTTAAAAAATTTTGTTGCTCAAGGTAATAACAAGATGATGTTCATTTATGGCGAGTTTGATCCATGGAGTGCTGTTAAGGTAAATGAACCAAAAAGTAAAAATGTTGTTCTTTTTGTTGAACCAAAGGGGAGTCATAGGGCACGAATTTCTACTTTGCCGAGTGAGATGAGGGAAGAGGCTGTAGGTTTGCTTAAGAGATGGCTTTCGGAATAATTATTTATGATTGAATTTAAAAAAATTGAAATTAGCGATAAAGAGTGGGTAGACAGAATTTTGTCTCTATCAGATTATCGTGGGGCCGAATACAATTTCACAAACCTCTTTATTTGGGATGGAATTTACAAGTCAGAGATAGGCAGGTTTAAGGATTTTATGATATTACGGACTGGCACCCAGGGAGAACGTAACTATTTGTATCCTCCTGGGAGGGGTAACAGAAGAGAGGTTTTAGACGAGATGATTAGGGATGCATCGTTAGACGAATCTGATTTTAGATTGATTGGGCTTACCAGAGATACAAGGGCCGAGCTAGAGAAGATCTATCCAAATAGTTTTCGGTTTGAGATGGTGAGGGATAGTTTTGATTATATCTATGACGCTAATAGGCTCTCTACTTTAAGTGGTAAGAAATTACAGTCTAAAAGGAACCATCTTAACTATTTTGTGAGTAATAATAATTGGAGTTACGAAGAGTTCACTGCCAATAAAATTGATGAAGTTAAGGAGTTCTCACACGAGTGGTGCAAAAGAATAGATTGTGATAAGATAGAGACTCTCTCTTGGGAAATATGTGCTGTAGAAAAATGTTTAGATCATTTTGACCAGCTCAATATGAAGGGTGGCATTTTAAGAGTCGATGGAGAAATAGTTGCCTATACGGTGGGGGAGGTACTTAATTCGGATAGTGTAATTATTCATATAGAGAAAGCTTTTTCTGATGTGAGAGGTGCCTATCCAATGATTAACAGAGAGTTTGTTAGAAAAATTGCTCCTGGATTCAAATATGTTAATCGCGAAGACGACATTGGAGACGAAGGTCTTAGAAAAGCAAAGGAGTCTTATCACCCCCTCTTTTTGCTAGAAAAATTTTCTGCCACATTATTATAAAATTTTAATTGAGCAATTATAAAATATACTAATATAATTTTAATTATATTTGCACATAATAACCAATAATTTATAAAATTGGAACCTCCCAGTAGTATTTTAAACATCAGTATTTTAGACGATTATTTCTCTTTAGGGATGCTTTTGATTGTTGCGCTGTTTATATATGCCTTGATTTCTGGAATTGCTCACTCTTTTAACTATTTGAAAGATGATCCACAGATTCACTCTAATAAAAGGGTTAAACGGATA
Organism: Bacteroidales bacterium; assembly: GCA_041669105.1. Taxonomy (GTDB): domain Bacteria; phylum Bacteroidota; class Bacteroidia; order Bacteroidales; family UBA932; genus Bact-08. The sequence goes on from JBAYBU010000262.1 coordinate 1,694, forward strand.
TCTCATCTTTTGTCAAATCCCGATAATTTTTATGGTACAATTTTACAGTTTTCATTGTTAGTAAAGCTTTTTATTATTTTTCTTTCGGTGAGATTGCTCAACTCTGTTGTTGCTGCCGCTGCGTTATCTGCAGTTCTCATCTACTCTGTTAACGAGATTCTAAATTTAGCCTTAAAGGGGAGAGAGAGTGCTTTTTTTTATACTACATCTCTTATAACTCTAATAATGAGTGCTGTTGCAACTCCATTTAATAGTATACTCAATCGCTTTACTTTACTTTTAGAAGAAGATCGTGAAGAGCGTGAGGTGCAATCTTTAGAAGAGATGACAGAGATAGAAGAGGGTTCAGATATCAAAGATGTACAGGAGAGAACCTTATTAAAGAACATTGTTGCTCTTACAAACACATCTGTCGATGATATCATGAAGCCTAGGGTTGAGGTCACGGCGCTTAGTACAACAATGAGTACAAAAGAGGTGATGGAAACAGCTGTGAAGTGTGGTTATTCTCGGCTTCCTGTTTTTGAAAATAATTTAGATAATATAAAAGGGTTTCTTTATATAAAAGATTTAATAGGATATTTAAAGGAGTCGAAAGACGATTATGATTGGAAACAGCATATAAGAGAGGCCTATTTTGTACCTGGCAATAAGAAAATTAATGATCTACTAGAGGAGTTTAGGCAAAAGAAAATTCATTTGGCACTAGTGGCAGACGAGTATGGAGGGACAGATGGGATAGTTACTTTAGAAGATGTTTTAGAAGAGATTATAGGCGAAATTTCTGATGAATCAGATAAATCTCAATAGCTTTAATCAGATAGATTATTAAAGTTTTAAGCAGCTTCTTGCTACTCTCATTTGCTAGACATGAAAACAAAATATCACAATTGTTTTTAAAATTGAGATGGGACTATTTTTTAATAGAGAATTAGAGAATGGAGCAACAATTTCGTTATGGGAAATAGTTGAGACAGAAGAGCAGTTACTTTTACTGAGCTCTATTTCTAAA
>JBAYBU010000263.1:0-2689 GCA_041669105.1 Bacteroidales bacterium
AAAAACGCCTACCATGAGTGCGAGTAACTATCTATTATATAAGTAGTTCACTTTTATAATAGGCCATTTTTTTGCCTATTAGAAAAGTCATATCATTGATAATCAACGACCCTACTCCAATCATGGTAGGGCGTCAATGCCCCTGATCCACCGTATGAAACTATGGAACTCTCTCAAAGCGTTCGAAAGCTTTGAGAGAGTTTTGGGTAAGATGTTAGATACGTGCTAGTTATTGCCGCAGCACTCACAATGTTTTTTGCCACTGCCGCATGGGCATTGATGCTCTCTTTTAAATTTTAGAACCATAATTGGCTCGCTAAAAGGTATATACAATGGTGCATCTTGTAAATCATAAGTTGAATTCCCTTTCAAGAGCCACCTAGGCACACTATTAATGTAACCGAGAATTAATTTAATAAATGTTTTAACTAACGCTTCATTATCAAAATCTATATAGTTGCTTAACAGCTCTACTAGGTCTCCTATCTCTACTCCATTTTGAATATTACACCACAAATCAAACATCTCAGATTTAGGATAGGAACCTCTCTTTTTATCAAAAAGAGTAATAATTTGATTGGAATATGAGTTAGAATAAAAGAAGAAAAAATCTCGTGCATTAAAAATCTGCTCTTTATTAAATATTTTATACTCTATCTTTTTGCGAAGCTCTGTAAAACCACTAATTAATTTATGATTGTTTATTGAATTATTACAAAAATAAATCTCTCCATTATAACTCGCTGCATGTAACCTATGTTGCACCCTTCCACTACGCATCATAATTGAAAATACCTGCTCATTGCTCTCTTCAAGCACAAAATGTTTACGGAGAAGCTCCATAGCCTTATCTAACTCTATAACCCCGTAAAGATTTACCAATCCAAAAACGAACTCTTCTACCAAACAAGTTTTCTTAAAAGCAAGGTTGTCTGCTGCTTCTCTAATATAATTGTGCAGTAATAGTGATAAGGAATTGCATGCAGAAAAATACTTAATGGAACCCCTGTCTAGTTGTTCTTTTACACCAAACATTATTAAAAGAGTATCGAAATCTTCTTCCCAAGTAATAATATGGGCAAAAGCTAACTCCAATGAATTTATCAATTTTGAAAGAGCCACCATCTGCGTATATGAATAGATATTCATAAGAATTTCTGGATTATTAACTATTATATGCTCCATTTCATATGCAAACTCCTCTTTTGAAAGACTATATGGTATATCCATATCTAGGCGCATTGCCATTATCTCAATTATTTCTTTTGGATACCGCTCACAGAGAAGTTCATAAAGATTTAAATTCCACTTCTTTAACTCTAAGTTTATTTTGCTTAGTATAGAATATGCTTCGTCTGGGTTGGGTGTCTCACATTCAATACATAGAGGGCCGAGGTTTAAATTTGTAGCTTTTATTTTTTCTTCTACCACCGTCAAAACATCGACCACTTTTGACGTATCAAGATTATTAACACGCACTATTAACGGAATTTTTATCTCTATCTGGCAGTTTATCTTATCAAAAACCTCAAACAACCTTTTTCCTCTGAATCTATTGTCATTATACACCCAAGCAGAATCAAGATATCCCACATTGTGAAACTCCATAACAGACCGAACAATTAAATAGAAATCCCGCATCAAAGTCTGCTCGTGCACAAGCACCCTACGCCACCTGCCCCCCTGCGAAAACCTAATCTTGTAAAAATTCCCATATTCCATAGCATAAATTTAACCATTTTTACATTACAGCAAGTAAAAACTCCCCCTAAAACTCTCTCAAAGCTTTTGAAAGCTTTGAGAGAGTTTTTCTTAAAGAGCAAATAAACAAGCACTTAAGCGAAAGCAACCTCGGCCTACCCCTTAAGTTAGAAGTGATTTATCTATCAGATGAAAAAAATACGTATTTTTGTGGTAATTATTAATTTATCTAGATTAGAGAATGGAAAATTATGTTGAGACTGCTTATAGCGATTGGATTTACCAGCCGCATATTAGAGAGAAGGTTGCCCATAAAACTTTTCTTGAAGAGGGCCCTATTGTTTTAAATAGGCTAGAAAATGAAGAGTATTTGCAGAGCCCTCTCTTTAGGCAGGTTTTGCACCTTTGCGAAACTGTGCGCAATGCAGGTTCGGTAAAATTGACTGCAATTGGAAATTTACCATTAAAAATTGTTCGCGAGGTTTACAAGCTGGGTGTTTCGGACTCATATTATGAGAAATACCCAACTAAGCTCACAACAGAGAATGACTCAATAACGGTGCAAACTGCTAGGTTGGTTGCAGAGATGGGTGGGCTGGTTAAAATACGCGGCAAGGCTTTGTCAATTACAGTAAAAGGGAAAAAGTGTCTCGGGAATTATCCTCTGCTTATGGAATCTATTTTGGTCACTTATGGTCACAAGCTTAGCTGGGGCTATTTCGATGGTTATGAAAACAAAATGGTTGGGCAGTATGGGTTTGGACTTTCTTTGCTTTTGCTAGCAAATTATGGTAATGAAACGCGCGATAGTAAGTTTTACTCGGAGAGGTATTTATTTTACAACCAAAGACTTAGTTGGTACGAGAAAGCCCACCATGCCTATACGGTAAGAACTTTAGCGAGGTTCCTCACCTATTTGGGGTTGGTTAATTACAAAGAAGAACGAAAATACATGCTTGAAGAACACGAAACTGTCTCTAAAAGTGAT
>JBAYBU010000264.1:0-2673 GCA_041669105.1 Bacteroidales bacterium
CTATACCGATATTGCAACTGGAGATCCTTTCGGAGCAGCAAAATTTACAGTAAATGGTACACCATCACAAAAATTTTCAATTACACTCCCTGCAAGTGCCTCACTAACTGGGCCCGGAACTGCATTGGTAGTAAATACTTTCACAAGTAATCACCCACAAGATGGAACATTAAATGAAACAGGGTCAAAAATTGTATTAGTAGGAGCTAAGTTAACTGTTCCTGCAAATCAAACGGGAGGCACATACTCTGGAACATTTAGTGTGACTGTAGCCTACAATTAATAACCACCCATATACGAAAAAAGCTATCCTAGGGTAGCTTTTTTTTTGAAATGATTACATTTTCTAACAGTTAATATTATTTTATCTATATTTGAATAATAATATCACAAAAGAAAAACTAATAACTAATGCAAATGTCAAATCTAAAATTTAGGAATATCCATTTCATTATTGGATTTCTTCTTGCAATGTTAACAATACCACAGGTATCGAATGCTCAGGGCAATCTTTTAATTACTCCTAGGCGTGTTGTTTTTGACGGAAGCAGGAGAGTAATGGACATAACTCTTGCCAACACTGGCATAGACACTGCCACCTATAACATCTCTCTTATTCAGTACAGGATGAATGAAGATGGCTCATTTACAGAAATTAGTGAACCAGATCCTGGGCAAAAATTTGCCGATGGTAACCTTCGTTTTTTTCCACGAAGAGTAACACTTGCACCAAACGAAGCGCAAATGGTAAAAATGCAAGTAACCAATCTAAACAAACTTGAACCAGGTGAGTATCGCTCTCACGCCTATTTTAGATCTGTTCCTATTGTTACCGCTCTAGGTGAGGAGGCTCAAAATATAGACTCCACCGCTTTAAGTATTCAGCTAATACCAATCTTTGGTATCTCTATCCCAGTTATCATTCGTGTAGGTACATCAGATATGTCTGCTACCATAAGTGATATGAAGCTTCAGACAACTCCAGAGAATACCAAACAGCTTAGTATTAAAATAAATAGGGAGGGAAGTATGTCTGTCTATGGAGATATTCAAGTAACTCATGTTGCTCCTAGTGGGGTTGAAACTGTTCTCTCAAATATTAACGGCCTTGCAGTATATACACCAAACAAATCAAGAATAGTAAATATAGATCTCAATCCAGAAAAAGAGATTGACTACACTACAGGGAAACTGGTAGTAACATTTGTAGGCCAATCGAATACTAAACCACAAAAGTATACCGAAGAAGTTTTCAATCTAAAATGAATAAGACAAATATATTAACACTCTTTATTTTTGCGCTATTACTTACATGCCAGAACACCTCTTTCGGGCAAGGAGTTGGTATGCCACTAGGGTCTGATGTTGAATTGGCCGATAAGTTGTGGATTAGACAAGACAGTTATCTAAATTTTGGAAAAATTGCTAGAAACAATGGTGGTACAGTAACAATTACAGAACAAGGTACTGTAAGTGCTTCGGGTGTAACTCTTTTAGACAATAATCAAACTCGAGCAGAATTCACGATTACTCAAAGCGGGAAACCTCTTTATATCACAAGTATTTCTGTTGGTTCACCTATAGGGAAAGCTACATTCATGGGCCCTATTGGCACTATGGAGGTTACAATTATTACCCAACCTAGCAGCTTGCCTTGGGCGTTTGGCGGGGGCAATCCTCGTACCAAGACATTCTATATTGGAGGAACTCTTAATGTAGGTCATTCTAATGTTGCGGGCGAATATGTAGGAACCTTCGCAATTAATGTAACATGGAATTATAATTAACCTACAATCTAAGACTTAGAATGCATTTAAGGTTTAAGAGTTGGGCAAAAGCAATCTTATTATTGATGTTTTACCTAACGTCTGTTTATAGTTTTGGTGCAATCTTAGAGACAGAAGAAGAAGATTATATAGAGATCTCTGTTTTTCTTAGTGTTCCTAAGATTGGCGGAACAGAGATGCCTGCTCTTATAGAGGACAATAACATATTTCTATCTGTTACCGAACTGTTTGGGTTTCTTAAAATCAAAGCAGAGGTTACTTCTGGGTTCAATAAAGTAGAAGGCTTCTTTGTAGATGAAAAAGCGAATTACGTAATAGATAGAGTAAACAATACTATTGAATATAACGGAAAAGTATATGCTCTAGAATCTGGAGATTTGGTGAGATCAGAAACTCAACTCTATCTTAGAATAAAATACTTTGGAGAGATATTTGGACTCGAATGTAGTTTCAACTTTAGAAGCCTATCCGTCACTCTTAATACCTCTGTAGAGTTGCCCATTATTAAAGAGATGAGGCAAGAGCAGATGCGTAAAAACATAAGGCAAATTAGTGGAGAGATAGAGGCCGATACCACAATTGGTAGAAGATATCCCTTTTTTAGATTTGGAGCGGTAGATTGGAGTATTGCCTCTTCACAAGAGATTGGAGGCAAAACAAGCTCTAGAGTTGGATTGAATATTGGTACTGCACTTGCAGGTGGCGAGGCCAATGTAGCTTTAAACTACACTCCTGGGACCCCTTTTATACTAAGAGAACAGTACTACTCTTGGCGTTATGCAAATAACAGTCAAAAGATATTAAAACAGGCAATAATTGGCAAACTGAGCACCAATGCTACCACTTCACTCACCTCTTCTGTTTTGGGGTTCCAAATAAGCAATAC
>JBAYBU010000265.1:0-2656 GCA_041669105.1 Bacteroidales bacterium
CTTCCAGACTTTAACTGTCGGTACCGTAGTTACAACGGTTCTGCCATAGTGGCTCGCGGACTATACCGCCGATCGGGAATTACACCCTGCCCCGAAGATTTGTTTTAGTGGGTAAATAAAATATGTGGCTGCAAAGATATGTTAATTTAGCTTAATTCAAAAATTCTTGAGCCGATGGCTTTTGGTTACTGCTGCGTAGGAGTTGCCTGCTAAAGTTTTTCACCAAGGTTTACGTGGATAGTGCCTAGACACAAAAAGATAAGGTGCTGGCGGCGCGTTTTAACCGCTGCGCGGGAAAATAATTTTGACCGATTCGGTGTAATTTGCTCTATAGTAGCATGGTAACTTTTATAAATAGTCTATTTTTTGCCTATTTACAAAAGCTATACTGCTGTATTAAAGGAAGTTAAATGAAATCGGTCAATTGAAATTTTGTCAAAAAAGTCTCTGAAATACTATTAACAAGCATTTCAGAGACTTTTATTAGAGGTTGTTTTTATGAAGCACTCGGTTAGAGTACTTTAGAGATATCTTTGAGAGAGTTTATCTCTAAAAACAGGAGTTAGTCGTTCAATGAGAAGCGGTAGAAGCCGGTTACTTTAACTTGTGGGTCTACTGTTTTAAGGTATTGTGCTACAGAGATTTTACCTTCTTTTACAAAGGTTTGATCTTCTAGAGTACTCTCTTTAAAGAATTTATTTAGTTTACCCTGTGCTATTTGTTCAACTAAATTTTCTGGTTTTTTTTCTTCGCGAATTTGTATACGGTAAAATTCAAGCTCTTTATCTATAACTTCTTGTGGGCAGGTATCGCGACTTATTGATACAGGGTTCATTGCGGTAATTTGCATTGCAATATCTCGGCCTGCTTCGTAGTCAATCTCTTTTGAGAACCCTACTATAGTTGCAACTTTTCCGTTTGTGTGGATATAGCTTGCAATATATGGGGCTTCTAGTTTATTGTAAAATGCAACAGTGTGTTTTTCTCCACTTCTTCCTGTTTGTTGGACAACTGCTTCTTCTATTGTATGGCCATCCATTTTTACGCTGTTAAGTTCTGCTAGGTTTGCAGGGAACGACTCAAGAGCTGTATCGGCTATCTTATTTGCGAGTTGTTGAAAAATTTCATTTTTAGAAACAAAATCTGTCTCGCAACTAAGACACACCAAAATTGCCTTATTGTTTTTATCGTTGGTTTTGGCAATTACCGATCCTTCTGTAGTTTCACGGTCGGCTCTTTTTGCTGCTACCATTTTCCCTTTTTCACGAATGATGTCTTTTGCTTTCTCAAAGTCGCCATTTGCTTCTACAAGAGCGCTTTTGCAATCCATCATTCCGGCTCCTGTCATTTTGCGTAGCTTGGCAACGTCTACTGCTTTAATTTCCATTTTGTATAGTGTAAAATGATTAACTTATTTTATAAATGCCCCGTTAGAATACGGGGCAATATTTATTACGTAGTAGCTATAGTCCATTTAGCTGTAATAAATACGGGCTTTTAGCCCAGATTTATTCTGCTTTAGGAGCTTCTGGGGCTTTCGCCTCGTCTGCTTTAGGAGCTTCTACTGTTTTTGTCTCTTCGGTTTTTGCTTCTGCTTTAGGAACTTCTTCCTTTTTAGCTTCTGGGGCTTTCGCCTCTTTGCGTGGGCGTAGTTTTTTGTTCTCAGTAACCTCTTTTTTAGTTTTGGTTTCGGCTGCTTCTTTCTCTTTCGCGAATTTTCTTTCGTTAAGACCCTCGGCAACTGCCTGGCAAACTATATCCACAATGAGACTAATAGATTTAGCAGCATCGTCGTTAGAAGGGATAACGTAATCAATTGTGCTTGGATCGCAACAAGTATCAACCATAGCGATTACGGGTATGTTCAAACGATTTGCTTCTCTTACTGCATTCATCTCTTTTTGGATATCAATAACAAAGAGTGCACTTGGGAGCCTATTAAGATCGGCTATAGAACCCAAGTTCTTTTCTAGCTTTGCTCTTTGACGTGTAACTTGCAGTTTTTCGCGTTTTGCAAGTGTTTCAAAAGTACCGTCTGTCATCATCTTGTCTATGGTGTTCATCTTTTTGACAGCTTTACGGATGGTAGGGAAGTTAGTTAACATCCCACCTGGCCAGCGTTCTGCAACGTATGGCATATTTATAGCTTTGGCTTTTTCTGCCACTATCTCTTTCGCTTGTTTCTTTGTAGCTACAAAAAGAATCTTGCGACCTGCGCGAGCAAGTTGCTTCATAACGTTTGCAGCTTCGTCTATTTTGATAACAGTTTTGTGCAGGTCTATAATGTGAATTCCGTTCCTCTCCATAAAGATATAAGGAGCCATTTTTGGATTCCATTTCCTCTTTAGGTGACCAAAGTGTACACCTGCATCAAGTAGTTCTTGGAAATTTGTTCTAGGCATTTTAAATTTCTTTTTTAATAATTTTTATTTCTCTTTTCTTCAACCTGTAGTAGCATTTATATGATCTTTCAGGTTTTCCGCAGAAGGACAAATATTGGTAGCTAATTTAGAATCAGATCCTTGTATTTTATATCCTTTCTGTGCAGTTTTTTAATCAGCTTTACAATCTGTGTTAGTTTGTAAATACAAACATTAGCGTTTGCTAAACTGGAAGCGTTTACGTGCACCGGGTTGTCCAGGTTTCTTTCTCTCCA
>JBAYBU010000266.1:0-2645 GCA_041669105.1 Bacteroidales bacterium
AAACATTGGCTGCCATGCAACCAGACATGCCCAGGGTTCTTTGTAATTACTTAGATTGTATGCATTGAGCTTACTGCAATTTTCTGCAACAGTTATTAAACAGTTACTTTTGTTTTCATGTAATAATCTCATTTAACGTTAGTCCCTTGTACTTAACTTTAATTTTTTAAACCATAGAACTTTATCATTAACTTCAATTCACTAAAAAGCCATGAGTCAAAATAGGATAGAACTTACTGCACCATTTACAGATAAAGATATTAAGAAACTTAAAACTGGAGATATGGTCTATATCTCTGGAACTATATATACTGCCCGCGATGCTGCACACAAACAACTTTGCGAACTACTGGAGCAGGGCAAAGAGATGCCATTCGATTTTGATGGCGCTGCTGTCTTTTATGCGGGGCCATGCCCAGCCAAACCCGGGAAACCTATTGGTTCTATAGGGCCAACTACAAGCGGTAGGATGGATCTCTACTCACCAGCACTTATAGAGAAAGGGCTCAAAGTTATGATAGGCAAAGGATTTCGTAGTCAAGAAGTCATTGATGCGATTGTGAAAAACGGAGGTATTTACTTTGCCGCAATTGGCGGCGCCGCTGCATTAATGGCTAAATGTGTAGAGGATGCCCAAGTGATAGCCTTTGAAGAGCTAGGTACCGAAGCAATCCGCAAATTAGTTGTAAAAAACATGCCCGTTATAGTTGCTATAGATTCAAAAGGCAACGACGTCTACTCGTAAGTTCGGCACAAACAGTAGCGAGTATTAAAGAAAAAGCTATCTCTCTTGATGGTGCTGCAAACTCGGCACAAGAGGTTTTATTAAAGCTCGATAGATGGCCAACTTGGATGTGGGCCAATGAAGAGGTTGTAGCATTGGCCGAATGGCTCCGCAACCACAATGGCAAATTACCGCAAGATAAAAAAGTGGGCTTTTATGGCATGGATGTTTACGATGAGTGGAACTCTAAAAAAGTGGTTTTGGATTTACTCAAAGCCACATACCGTAATGCTTATCTATATGTAAAAGAGCAATATAACTGTTTTGAGCCACATAAGGGAGATAGCTGGAATTATGCTTATGCAGTAAGTACTGGGAAAAAGAGTTGTGCAACTGCTACAAAGAATGTGGTTGAGTATATAAGAGACAATCGTGATAATTTCTCACAACTTTGTGATGACACGTATTTTTATTTGTTACAAAACACTTTGGTTGTGCACAATGCCGAGAAGTTTTACAGAGAAAGTATTGCTTCAAAAGGAGATGTCTCATGGAACTCTAGGGTTCATCATATGCATGGTACTGTCAATATAGTATAGAACATAAATTAAATCAAATAGATTTGGAGAGTTTTTATTTGATTTTTGATAAAGAGGATAGAGAGGAGAAAAACTTACAGGTAACAGGTAATAGAGCTGTGGGGGTAGTCTATAATTCAAGAAGAGATAGTAGACAATTTATACCTACCATAATTCCACTGCGCTACGATGCTCTCTTCTTTTTTAAAAAAAACCACTGCTTTGCGAGTTCTCAAGAACCAATTGACCGATTTGAATTAACCAGGTGTAGGTTAGTTAAATAATTTTTGTAAATAGGCGAAAAGAAGGTTGTTTTGGCGATGATTCAGCATAAATTCCTAACAATAAGATAGTTAGCTTTACTAATGCCTTAAAAAAAGGGCTATTAAAAAACTCAAGGCACTGATAATCAACACTCCCATCTTAATCATCGCTGCGACAATTTGGTGCTGCACCAGGTAGGAAACTTTAGTTATCTCTTAGACAGTAATAGCTATTGATCGCCAATATTAAAAACTATTACTCCTCTTTATCTAAAATTTCTATATAGAAATGCAATTGTTGTTTTTTCCCGAAAGATTGAGATGCAGCTCCATAGCCCCACTCCGATCCAAAAAAAGTAATAGCCTTTCCACCATATTTCATATTTAGCAAAGCCATTGCAAAACCATCTACTACTGTAGCCTCGCCAGAATCTCCAGATCCCCCAACTGGTGTAACTTTAAAATTTACAGGACTATATGCTTTTTCTGAGCTATATATTTTGTACTTTCTAGCTGTATCTTCAATGTTAGTGTCAAACACAAAACCATTAAGCAAGCGACCCACATAATTATATGAGATATGGCTTTCTGCTTTAATAGAATCTCCAGCTCCCTCCTTTAAAGATTTGAAATAGAACCCACTCCTTAATGAATCCAACCCACCATAATTAATGTTACTAAACTTCACAAGAGTATCAATCTCATATTTAGAATAATCGTCAATAACCTTAATAATCTCTATATCATAAACTTTAATAAAGCTCAAACGATTTTCCGACTCTTCACGTTTTAACTTAGATGCCCACGAAGGGACAATAATCCTCACATCACTTCCTTCTCTTAACTCAATAAATGCCTCTTCTATCCCAGTCATCATAGAGTAGTTACCCATCTCAAATAAAACAGGCCCATAATACGCCCCATATGAAAATCCACCTACATTTTTTGCAATTTCCTCTACACTTGTCTGCTCATAATTATTCTTAAGATCTAAAGTAGAATGTCTAACAAACACAGCAGATGTCTCTTTAACTTGTTTGCCAACACCTTTTTTGTTAGTTATTAAATAGGCACCGCTTG
>JBAYBU010000267.1:0-2644 GCA_041669105.1 Bacteroidales bacterium
CATTGGCTTTTGGTCAATTATATCCAAATGGGCCAGTGAATTTTGACCGATTTAACTTAATTTACTCTTTATCAACATTATAGCTTTCTTAAATAGCCGATTTTTTGCTTATTTACAGTGTCTTAACAAAAATCGGTCAAATTTTATGCTTTGTAAAATTATTTGATTTTACTGCCAATAGTACTTCAATAGTACTTATTTACAGTGATAGTACTTCTTTACAGTGATTACCTGTTAGTTACAAGGTGGGAAGCTTTAGCCTTTGTCTCCTGTTTGATTGTTGGCTGCTGTGGGGTCTGTTATCTTTGACGGATATTCAATATTTGTTAAAAATAGAGCATGAGGTGGAACTGAGCTACCTGCTGCGCTCCTCTCTTTTTTCTGTAAAACAGAGAGGATCCATTCGGGCTCTTGTTTACCTCGGCCTACTTCTAACAGGGTGCCTACTACTGCACGTACCATATTACGTAAAAAACGATTGGCTGTTATTGTAAAAACAACAGATTGGTTAAATGATGTGCAAGGTGGGCTAAGAGGTGTGCAAGGTGGGCTAAGAGATGTGCAAGGTGGGTTATGGGATGTGCAAAATTGGCTAAGAGGGGCGGAGAGTGGGCTGCCGGGTTGCCAAATTGCTTGATTTACTGTGCAAATATTAGTTTTGGTTGGCGAGTGTAATTTTGCCATAGATGTAAAATCTTGCTGCCCGAGAAGTAGTTGTGCAGCTTGGTTCATTGCTGCCACCTCTAAGTTGTATGGGTAAAAGTATGAAAAATTGGCAGAAAACGGATCTTTGGTAGAATGTACAAAATATTGATAGGTGCGGTTTTGTGCATCAAAACGTGCGTGAGCGTTATCATTTACTCTATAAATATGATTTAATACAATTGACGGAGGTAGAATGGCATTTATTTTGTAAACTGTAGTGTGTAGCTCTGTTAAAAAGGCTTGGTTGTTGGAGTCTAGGTGGGCGATGTAATTTATGGCATGCACTCCTGAATCTGTCATGCCTGCGCCAATAATTTTAATTTTTTCGCGGAGATACACCGAGAAGGCATCTTCTAGATGCTCCTGTATAGAAGGGCCGTTTTTTTGTTTTTGCCAACCGCTAAAAGCTCTTCCGTTATACGAAATTGAAATAAAGAGGCGCATTATAAACGAATTATCATTAATTTTGTAGGATATGCCTATTACAAATGCAAAAATACTAAATCATTCGATATGGAAACCGTAAATATCAAAGAGCTAAATGAAAGAATCCAAAAGGAGAGTGCCTTTGTGGATATGATTACGATGGAGATGAACAAAGTAATCGTAGGCCAAAAATCTCTTATAGAGAGCCTTATGATTGGCCTTTTAGCAAATGGTCATATTTTGCTTGAAGGTGTACCAGGCCTTGCCAAAACATTGGCAATAAATACTTTGGCTTCAATTGTAGATGCTCAGTTCAGTAGAATTCAATTTACTCCCGATCTTTTACCTGCCGACCTTATTGGTACTCTAATTTACAGTCAAAAGAGCGAGCAGTTTCAAATTAAAAAAGGACCTGTTTTTGCAAACTTTATACTTGCAGATGAGATAAACCGCTCACCAGCAAAAGTCCAATCGGCCTTGTTAGAGGCAATGCAGGAGAGACAGGTAACTATTGGAGATACAAGTTTTAAGTTACCAGAGCCTTTTTTGGTTATGGCTACCCAAAACCCTATTGAACAGGAGGGAACTTATCCACTTCCCGAGGCACAGGTAGACCGTTTTATGTTAAAAGTTGTAGTTAGCTATCCTAAAAAAGATGAGGAGAAGCTTATTATAAGAATGAACAATAGTGGAACATTCCCTACTGCTGCTCGTGTTTTAAGTCCAAGCGATGTGATAAGAGCCAGAGAGGTTGTTCGTGAAGTTTATATGGATGAGAAGATAGAGAGATATATAGTAGACATTGTTTTTGCTACCAGAACTCCAGAAGATTATAATTTGAATAAATTAAAAGATTTAATATCCTATGGGTCTTCTCCCAGAGCAAGTATAAGCTTAGCTATGGCTTCAAAAGCTTATGCTTTTATAAAGCGCCGAGGTTATGTTATACCAGAGGATGTACGTGCTGTTTGTTATGAGGTTCTAAGGCATCGGATTGGTCTTACTTATGAGGCGGAGGCCGAAAACGTTACCTCAGAAAATATTATTACAGAGATTATTAATGCAGTAGAGGTTCCATAGTATGTCAAAGGAGTTATTAAAGAAAGTTCGTAAAATCGAGATAAAAACTAAACGGTTATCTAGGCAAATTTTTGCCGGAGAGTATCACTCTGCTTTTAAAGGGCGTGGAATGGCTTTTAGCGAAGTTAGAGAGTATCAGTTTGGCGATGATGTTCGTAATATGGATTGGAATGTAACTGCTAGGTTAAATGCTCCGTATATAAAAGTTTTTGAAGAGGAGAGAGAACTTACTGTAGTACTTATGATAGATGTGAGTGGGTCTCGTCGGTTTGGTTCTTCGGTAAAAACTAAAAAAGAACTGGTTACAGAGATTGCAGCTGTTCTATCTTTTTCTGCCTCGGCAAATAATGATAAGGTTGGGGCTCTTTTTTTTAGTTCTAAAGTAGAAAAATTTATTCCCCCTAAAAAAGGTAGAAGCCACCTATTACGAATA
>JBAYBU010000268.1:0-2630 GCA_041669105.1 Bacteroidales bacterium
TCCTCTTACAATTATATCTACTGTGATACTCTTTTCGGGAGTTTTTTGGATTATAGACCCAGCTCATAATCCCGATCCAATATTCACTATTCTCACTGGGGGTATTCTTTTAGGATCTATATTTATGGCTACCGATTATGTGACCTCTCCAATGAGCAGTCGCGGAATGGTAATATATGGAGTTGGTATTGGTGTAATTACAGTACTTATAAGAAATTTTGGAGCTTACCCCGAGGGGATCTCTTTTGCAATATTAATTATGAATGCAACAGTGCCTTTATTAAATAGTTATTTTAAACCAGTTAAATTTGGGAGGGAGGTTAGGAATGGCTAAGGAATCTACACTAAAGAATATGTTAGTAACTCTAGCATTGATAACTTTTATTGCATCTGCTCTATTGGGAATAGCATATGCTGTAACTAAAAAACCTATCGATGAGGCTATGGTAGCCAAGACAAACAGTGCCATTGCAAGTGTTTCCCCAGAATTTGATAATGACCCTTCGGCAGATCAATTTCTTGTAGAGTTATCTGGTAGGAGTTATAAAGTTTACCCAGCTAAAATGGGTGATAATATAGAGGGCTATGCTGTAGAAACTTACTCTTCTGGTTTTGGGGGGAGGATATTGCTTATGGTAGGCTTTAATAAAGCTGGTCAAATTAAAGGAATTTCTGTTCTTTCACATTTGGAAACTCCCGGATTGGGCGATAAAATTAACCCTTCTAAGAGTGATTTTGGCGTTCAGTTCCAAGGAAAGAACCCCGAAACTTTTAAGCTGTTAGTATCTAAGGATAGAACAGGAGGAGACGTAGAGGCTATAACTGCTGCTACTATTACATCTAGAGCATATTGTGATGCTGTAACAACAGCTTGGGAGGTATTTAAAAAATGTGATTGTGAAAATAAAGAGTTGGAGGCGAGTAATGAGTAAATTTAATTTAATAAGTAAAGGTATAATTAGAGAGAACCCTGTTTTTGTGCTTTTTCTAGGGATGTGCCCTACTTTGGGAACAACCACTTCTGCAATAAATGGTTTAGGTATGGGTGTGGCCACTATGTTTGTGCTCATTTTATCAAATATGGCAATCTCTTCTATATCGGGCTTCATTCCTAGTAAAGTGAGGATTCCGTCTTATATTGTTGTGATTGCAGCATTTGTAACAGTGTTACAATTTTTTATGCAGGCATATACTCCTGGACTTTATGAAACGCTTGGTATTTTTATACCACTAATTGTGGTTAACTGTATAGTGCTAGGTAGGGCAGAGGCTTTTGCTTCTAAAAATAGTGTTGGTGACTCAGCTTTAGATGGAATAGGTATTGGTCTTGGTTTTACTTTAAGCCTTACGGTATTGGGAGCTGTTCGTGAAATTTTAGGCAGTGGCTCACTCTTTGGTTTTAAATTTATGGATGGCGATGGCATGTTGGTATTTGTTCTTGCACCAGGAGCTTTTTTAGCGCTGGGATATCTTCTTGTTATGTTTAATAAACTCCAAACACGTATAAAATAAATTTGGTTTTATTATGGAATATATATTAATAATAATTTCGGCAGTTTTTGTCAACAATATAGTTTTATCACAGTTTTTGGGTGTTTGTCCCTTTTTGGGAGTATCCAATAAAGTAAGCACTGCTGCAGGAATGTCTGGTGCTGTAACTTTTGTTATGGCTGTGGCAACCCTTGTAACATATATCCTTCATTATTATGTTTTGGTTCCTTTGGGGATTGAATTTATGCAAACTGTTACTTTTATTGTTGTAATTGCATCATTAGTACAGATGGTAGAGATTATAATGAAGAAAATCAGCCCTGCACTTTATCAAGCATTGGGAATATTTCTTCCGTTGATTACTACTAACTGTGCAGTGCTTGGAGTTGCTATTTTAGTGGTCTCTAAAGAGTTTACTTTTGGAGGAGAACCTCATCTGCTCAACATGGCTCAATCTGTTGTCTTTGCAACTTCAAATGCTTTGGGTTTTGGTCTTGCAATGATACTATTTGCAGGGCTTAGAGAGCAGTTAGATCTTGCAGATGTCCCTAAACCGTTTAAGGGAATGCCTATTGCACTTATTACTGCAGGTATATTGGCACTTTCATTTATGGGATTTGCAGGATTGGTCTAATAAGTAAAATTTAAATTTCTCTACGATGGTAAAAAATTTAATGGAGATAGAGCAGACTCTTCGTAAGGAGAGCGTACAAAAGGCTCATGCCGAGCTTGAAGTATTTTTGCAGAAAGAACCAGATAATGCAGAAGCGTGGTATCTTATGGGAGGTATTTTAAGAAGAGAGCAAAATTGGGGAGAGGCTATAAATGCACTAAACAGGGCCAAATTCCTTGACCCTGCTGGCCCAGCGGCCCATGCAATTGAACATATCTATGAAATTCTTAGCTACAGAAACAGAGATCTTATGAATCCCTAAAAGTAGAGTTATTTAAAAGATTTTTTTAGAAAGGAGCTTTATAAAACTTACCGATAGGGTCTCCAATATTAAAGGTGAGAGCCTCTATAGGAACATTAGTACCTGCAAAAAATTCTACCTCTACTGTACCTGCCCCTGGAACACGCATTGTAAAGACGTTTGCATTTTTATGTGTTAGCTCGTAAGAAGACTCTTTAAGGGTAA
>JBAYBU010000269.1:0-2609 GCA_041669105.1 Bacteroidales bacterium
TAAAACACCAATCACTCCAGTTTTAGTGAGAGCTGCTGCTGGCTTTACAGCTGGCTCCATACCTATAAAAGGAGTTGAAAAATTCTCTCTCAAAGAGTCTATTGCAGCTGCAGTTGCAGTATTACATGCCACAACTATAATGCCTGCTCCTTTTTCTATTAAAAATTTAGAAATTATTTTTGCTCTCTCTATAATCTCTTGCACAGCCCTTGGACCATAAGGCGAGTAGGCATTATCAGAAAAATATAAGAAGTTATGGTCGGGCAATATTTTAATAGCCTCTTTCCAAACTGAGAGGCCTCCTACACCAGAATCAAATATTCCAACAGATATGGATTGTAGTTGTTTTAGCATAAAAAAAGTCGCTTCGGGTGGGAAGCGACTGCAAAGTTATAAAAAAAAATGTTACAACATAGGTTGCTCACTCAATTGCTTAGGTTTTTTATCGGGAGAGATGTTCATAGCAGATCTCACCAATGGTAAAACATCTACACTGATTGCTGCATCAATGTAAGGGATTGAACCAGAAGAGGTGTCAAAAATATAGATCAACCCTTTCTCTTTCCCAACTTGCTGAATCACTTTGTTTGCTTTCTCAAATACTGGAGCAAAAAGAACTTGTTGCAATTGCTGATACTCCTGAGAAGCTGCTTGCTGATACTGTTGAATACGTCCATCAAGCTCTTGAAGTTCTTTAGTTTTACTCTCTAATACTGCAGCCACCCAAGTAGCCTGCTTTTGGTTGTACTCATTATATTTAACCTGAAATTCGTTCTGGAGAGCTTTAAGTTCTGCCTCAAGTTCATTTGCATGTTCTTCTAACTTAGCCAGAGCGCTGTCTCTTTCGGGCATTACAGCAATAAGTTCCTGAGAATTTATATGCCCGAATTTAAGATTTTGTGCAACACCTGTAGATGACGCCAAAACAAAAAGAATTAATAAAATTTTTGATAAATGTTTCATATAGATAATTATTATTTAGTTACTATTTAAGTCCCATTTTTCTAAGAACCAAGGGTGTAAGATCAATTTTGGCATCTTTGTATATAACACCTTGCAAAGAAGCAAGGTCTAAAACAAGTAAATACCCGTTCTCTTTTGCCACCTGATCTACCGCTTTTTGTATAATGTCCATTATAGGTTCCATCAACTCTTTTGACTTTACAGCCATAACCCCTTCCTGCCCAAATATCTCTTGCTGCTTCTCCTTAACAGCTCTCTCTTTAGTGATTATCTCATTCTCTTTTGCCTCTCTTTCAACTATACTTAATGTAGGTTTCTGAGATTGATATCTAGAAAAAAGATTTTCAATAATCTTGATTTCGTTTTGCAACTGAAGCTCATATTGGCTCTTTAATCTCTCTAACTGCTGTTGAGCTTGAACATATTCTGGAACTTCTGCCAAAATTATTTCTGTATTCAAATAACCTGTTGTTTGTCCTGCGGCTGCTATCGATATAGAAAGCATTATCACCGTAATTATTGCTATTTTTTTCATAATCGGTAAATTTATATTTTAAAACTGTTGCCCTATTACAAAGTGGAAATTGCTCCCCCCTTTAGTTCCCTCTACAGAGTTGTCAAACCCGTAGCCCCAATCTATACCCAACATTCCAACAATTGGGAGCAGTACTCTTACTCCAAACCCTGCCGATCTCTTAATTGAGAAAGGATTAAAGTCACGAATATCAGACCAACTATTACCTCCCTCAAGAAATACCAGCGCATAAATTGTAGACTGAGGCTGAAGTACTAAAGGATATCTTAACTCCAATGTAAATTTGTCATATACATTTCCTGCGTAACTATTTTTCAAACGAGGCGTAAGCGAATTGTTCGAATAACCTCTTAGTCCTATAGTTTCGGATCCATAAGTGTTATAGCCCGACATACCATCTCCCCCAAGAATAAACCCTTCGAAAGGTGAATAGCCAAGGTCTCTATTAAAAAGACCTAAATAACCAAAGTTAATTCTGGTCATTAATACTAAATCCCCAATAATTTTATTGAATGTAGAACCTTTAAAGGTCCATTTATGATACTCTATCCATTTATATCTTTCTGAATCTACCATACCCTTGTAATCTGTATCAGGCGATTTGAAAAGAGAGTAAGGAGGTGTAATTTGAAGCCCTAACTGAAAATCACTCCCCGATCTTGGATAGATAGGTTGGTCTGTAGAGTTCCTTTGCAATCTAATTTTCCAACTTATATTATTAGAAATCCCATCCTTAAAAATAAAATAATGTTCCCAATCTCTCAATTTATATGTTTGTGCACTTAGCTCATTATATAATATAAATTGGTTGTCGGGCCATTTTAGTCTAGTTCCTATACCAGCTGCAAGTCCATAAACTTCCATACTTTGACCAGTATTCTGGTAAAAATAATAGGAGTTAGTTTGCCTAGTATAATAAGCAGAGAAGGTAAAGGAGGTAGGCTTATTTCCAAAGAGCCAGGGCTCGGTAAAGCTTGCCGAAAGTGCTGTATAGTATGTTCCATTAGTTTGAAATCTAATAGCAAGTTGTTGCCCATCTCCGAGTGGAACCGGCCTCCAAGCTTTTTTGTCAAAAACTTTACTTAAAGAGAAGTTATTAAAGCTAATCCCA
>JBAYBU010000270.1:0-2591 GCA_041669105.1 Bacteroidales bacterium
AAACAATTTGGCGATGACTTCCAGTAACGTACTCACTACTAAATAGTTCACTTTACTAATACCCCAAAAAATGGCCTATTACTAAAGTCAACTAATTGACCACCAACATCCCCAGCTCAATCATCGCTTTGCCACCCCCGCAAAAGCCCAGTCATCGCTTTGCCCACTTGAGTTTGCGACAGAAAGAGAAGGAGTCTGCGACGCATAACAACAGCTGCGCAGCAATGGTCTGTTTTATGTGCCATTTCGAATAACTTACTCATCAACTGGTAGTTAACTTTTACTGGCTTGGCAAAATAGGAGCAGCCAGCAAAAGTGATATAACTGTAAAACAATGCGTTACAGTAAATGACACTGTGCGAAAATTGCCTATGTCAAGAAAATAACATGCAAGGCGCAAAAACTCGGCATTAAACACAGAACAGCTATAAAAGCTCACGAAAAAAAAGAACAGTTATAAAAGCTTACGAAAAAAGAGAACAACTACAAAAGCTCGCGAAAAAAGAGCGCATTTAAAAAAGCTCTGGAAGTGCCTAGCCAATAACCACGAAAGTAAGGGTTGTCTGGAAAAAACACAAAACCTTTCTTTGCTATTATATAAGGTGTGTTGGCGATTGCTCTAGAAGTTCCACTACTCAAGTAACCACTCATAAGCGGGTCAGGCGCTATTATAGAGTAAGTTGCAAAAGAAGAACCAACATTTTGAGCAACAAAATTACCACGCTTAAAAACAGGCACATATTCACTAGAAACACCAATTCCAAGAGGATGAGATTGGTCTACCAAACTCTTTAAAATCACCCCATTAAAACTTCTATCCCTACCAGTAGTAAGTTTAGAAATATAAGAGTCGCTAGAAAAACCAGACACAGAGGAATTGTCATCTACAATAGGAACAACTGCACCACGCAAGGTGGAGGTAGATTTTAAATCTACTTTAGCAATTCCACTTTTAGAAGCAAAACGGACTCCATCTGTAAGAGCTACAAAGGTATTCCCACTAACTTCTGCCCAATTAGCAATAACATCTTGAACATTACTATCCATATTAAAATTGTTTGTACAGACAACAACATTATAATTAGCAAGCCTACTAGCAGTAATAAGAGTATAATCTAACAAAGTAACCGGTATTCTAAACCTATGATCTAACAAATGCCACAACTCCCCAACACTACTGTAAGTTGCACCCACACCAGTAATTATGGCAACAGAAGGCAACGTAACCCTATTAAATTTACGACTCCCCAAATCAAAATCTACCCCTCGGCCACCCAAAAGAGCATGCACCTTCAAAACCCCCTTCGCAACAAAACCACGCTTAAAAAAATCTCTATTGTATGCCGAGGTTTGAGCGTCCACTAAAGAGCAAGTGTACGCAAACTCTTGATTCCCTTCCAAAGCAGAGTGTTTCAAAAAATAAGCGCAAATAATTTCATACAAACGCTCGCTACCAAAAGATTGCACCGCAACAGGAATCACAATAGAACCAGTGCCAAACTCCACAACACCACTAGCAACACCACTCAATACATTCCTAGAGACAGCACTTGATACATTCCTAGCAACATCACTTGATACATTCCTAGAGACAGCACTAGAGGCAGCAGTAACAAAAGAGCTCGAGTCAAAAGAGAAAGGCCTGTCACTAGCCTTAACAAACACACCATTATCTAGCAAATAGTAGAGAAAATTATAGGAGTAATAATCATCCATAGAAAACAGATAGGCATAATTAGACTTCTGCGGAACCTCAATAGACTGGGCAGTAGACAAAAGCGCATCAA
The DNA here is from genome assembly GCA_041669105.1 of Bacteroidales bacterium. Classification (GTDB taxonomy): domain Bacteria; phylum Bacteroidota; class Bacteroidia; order Bacteroidales; family UBA932; genus Bact-08. The sequence goes on from JBAYBU010000270.1 coordinate 1,788, forward strand.
AAGGAAGCTCCTCCATCTTATCACGAGAAACAATACTCTTAGAATAAGTAATATTGAAGGCCATAGGAATAGTCCAAGTAGAAATATCATAGAAAGAGCTATCTACAAAATCTAGCTGAGGCTCAAAAATTGACTTAATAATAGCAGGATACTCCTGGTCTAACGGAACAGCAAAAACACCACTAGCCAATGAACCAAGATCACCACTATTGCCAGCCAATAGACCAGAGACTTTAACTCCCTCTTTAAGTCTGTAATATTTAATATTATGGGCATCTAAAATCTTAAAAAACTCATTTCTTAAAGAGATATCGTTACCAGCACTAAAAACATAGGACTCACTACCATTTTTAGCCACACTAGCTCTAGACTCCCTAGCCACACGCTCTCTATAAGAGAAAATTTCTCCCTTCAAATGAGCACTACCAACCAAAGAAGAGAAAGAACAAAAAACCTGATTCCTAATATTGTTAACCAACCTAACCTCTACCCCCTGCCTAAAATTATCTAACCCCTTAGAGTTAGGCTGTTCATACAGAATACCAATAGACCCCGCAAGAGAAGGATAGGCAGCACCCTTGCCAGTATAAAAATTATCGTACCCCTCACGCGAAAAATAGAGACTGCCAACACCATCCATATAACTCGCATGGAATTGTGCAATTTTATTTGTCAACTCCCAATTGACAATGGCATCTCTATTCTGAGTATCAGTAATAATAATATCACGAGCATCTAACAATACATTTGGAATATGAAAAGAGTCGAAAATATAATGTAAAATAGTAGTAGATAGAATCTCAC
>JBAYBU010000271.1:0-2581 GCA_041669105.1 Bacteroidales bacterium
CATTTACAGATAATAATTCTGTAAAGAGAGATCTTGCTATAATGATTCCTGCTGCATTAGAGGCTGGGATTCCTGTTATTATTGGTACTGCCGGTGGTAGTGGGGGGAGGCCTCATGTTGAGCTTACTGTTAATATTATAAAGGAGATTGCAAAAGAGCAAGGTCTTACATTTAAACTGGCCGTTATCCAATCGGAGTTTGAGAAAGAGTTTATAAAGGAGAATTTGAGAAACGGCAGAATTGCTCCACTTGCTCCTGCAAAGGAGATCACAGAAGCCGATGTAGACGAATCTGTAAGAATAGTGGCTCAGATGGGCGAAGAGCCTTTTATGAATGCGTTAGACCAAGGTGCAAATGTGATATTGGCTGGCCGTTCATACGATCCTTCTGTATTTAGTGCTCTTGCAATAAGAGAGGGGTTTGACAAAGGGCTAGCTATCCATTTGGGTAAGATACTCGAGTGCGCAGCAATTGCTGCTTTGCCAGGGAGTGGTAGTGATAGTATGTTTGGTTATTTAAGAAAAGATAGTTTTGTATTGGAGCCTCTCTCTCCGCTTAGAAAGTGTACAACTCTTTCTGTGGCGGCACATACTCTCTACGAAAAGACTAATCCGTATATACTTCCTGGCCCAGGAGGTGCTATCAACTTGCATGAATCTACTTTTACTCAAATCTCAGATAACATGGTTGAGATAAAGGGTAGTAAGTTTGTTCCTACAGAGGAGTATTTTGTTAAGTTAGAGGGAGTTAAAAAGGTTGGTTATAGAACAATCTCTTGTGCAGCAACCAAAGACCCTATAATGATAGATCAAATTGAATCCATTGCAGAGAGCGTTAAAGAGAGGGTTCAAAATAATTTTGAGAACTATGGGATTACAGATTTCTTTTTAGACTTTAAGATTTATGGAAAGAATGGTGTAATGGCTATGTTCCCAAATCTTGAGAAGCAAGTGGCTCACGAGCTTATGATTATAATAGAGGCAGTGGCTCCTACTCAGGAACAGGCCGATACTATTTGTGGTTTTGCAAGGAGCACTATGCTTCACTTTGGATATGAGGGAAGGATTGCTACTGCTGGTAATTTGGCATTTCCGTTTTCGCCTTCTGATTGTAGGGTAGGAGAGGTGTATGAGTTTAATATATACCATCTTATGAAGGTAAATGACCCAGCAGATTTATTCCCTATTAATTACATACAATTTAACAAGGGCAATCATTAAAAGAGGATATTATTATGGAATATAAATTGAGAGATGTTGCATCGGTCATTAGGAGTAAAAACTCTGGGCCATACGAACTTACATTCGATATTATTTTTAAGGATGTAGAGATGTTCAATAAGGTAAAAGCGGCGCAGGCGATAAACAACAAAATGTTTGCTAAATTATATGATATAAACGAGAGTGATATTATTGGCCTTGTCTATTTTGACCCTGCCAAAGCGGTTAAGATTACTATTGTTAGGCCTATCCCTTCTGGAGCGCTTGGCGAAACAGATGTTTATGGTGCTCAGCAACATGCCCCGTTAATGAATTTGAAGTTTAAACTTTAATTGAGTTAACTCTGTTTTACTTATAACTTAATATTTACCGCTCAATTGCAAATCTAACCGAATATATATTATGCGAACTTATAGACAGGAGTACTCAGTATCGTCGCAATATTTTGCTCCTAGGGGGCGCGAGCGACTTATGTTCCTTGGCGAGCATATTGCTTCTAAACATTTGCATTTTGGCGATAAGCTGATAGGGATTGTAGGAGATGCAGGTTCGGGAAAGTCTTCGCTTATAAAGGGGATGTTTCCTGGGCTCGAGCTCTCTAATGACGATGATGTTATAAACCCCCGCAAGATTATGCAGGTAAGAGAGGGCATGGAGAGTTTTAGCGATGCTGGTTCTTACCATATAGATATGAGGTTCCAAATGGCTTTTACACAAATGTACGAGATTGTAGAGTTTGTAAAGAAGACTTTAGATAGAGATAAAAGAATTATTGTAGAGCATTTTGATCAACTCTATCCTGCTCTTGGGATAAATGCCGATATTATGGTAGGTATTGGAGAAGAGATTATAGTGACTCGCCCAAGTATCTTTGGTCCGTTGCCTAAGAGCATTTTTGATATTGTACATAAATCTCTAACATTTAGGAAAATGGCTCATACTTCAGAAGATGTGACTATGCAGGTGTTAGAGGAGGAGTTTGGAATTTTGAGCGAGAGTTACTTTAGCTCTGATATTCGGAAGGGCTTTGTGCTTAGGTTTTTTAAGGAACCAAAGATAGATTTAGAAAAATTGGGTAAGCTGATAGATGAAAAATTGGCTCAAGATGTATCGGTCTCTTATTTTGACGAAGATCATATTAAAATTGGAGATGATGTGATAGTGTGTGATGGGCCTAGGCTCCACGTTAGCAATACATCTAAAGTGTTAAATTTCTCTTTGGTTAAAAGATTTGTACACGACCCTAAAACATCTACTTGGTGCCTGGTTGGTTTAATAGATAATCATTCTGGAGAGTTAGAAAATAGGAATACTGTACATTTCTTAAAGAGAAAAGATTAAACCCTCGGCATATTATAAAG
>JBAYBU010000272.1:0-2574 GCA_041669105.1 Bacteroidales bacterium
CAATTAATTACTGGTATGCAAGAGATTAAATTAAACTCTTGTGAAAACCAAAAAAGATGGGAGTGGGAGCATATCCAAGCAAAATTATTTAAGCTTAACATTAAGGGGCTTGCTTTGGGGCAATATCAAGAGGCAGGTGGCACTTTGATTAACCAGCTTAAAAATATCTTTATAACTGTGCTAGCAGCTACTGCTGTAATTAACGGAGAACTTACTTTAGGTATGATGCTTTCTGTACAATATATTATAGGCCAGTTAAACGCCCCTTTATCAAACATAATAGGCTTTATAAGAGCCTCACAAGATGCAAAAATTAGTTTAGAGAGATTGGCAGAAGTACACGAAAAACAAGACGAGGAGAGCCCAAACCAGTCACTTCTTATAGATATCCCCATATCCAAACCAATCGACTTGGATAGCCTTTCATTTCGTTATGAAGGCGCGGGCTCTCCTTTAGTTTTAAAAAAGGTAAATCTTACTATACCAAGTGGTAAAGTTACTGCAATTGTAGGTATGAGTGGGAGCGGAAAAACCACCTTAATTAAATTATTACTTGGTTTTTATAAGCCCGTTTCAGGCGATATATTTTATGGGGGTCATAGGCTCTCTTCTATAAGTATGTCAAAGTGGAGAGAGAGATGTGGAGTAGTTATGCAAGATGGCTTTATTTTTTCTGATACTATTGCTAGAAATATTGCCCCAGCCGATCAAGAGATTGATAATGAGAGATTAATAAAAGCGGTAAAAATTGCTCGGATTAAGGAGTTTATAGAGACTCTACCGATGGCCTATAACACCAAAATAGGCCAAGAGGGACTTGGATTGAGCCAGGGGCAAAAGCAGAGAATTTTAATAGCAAGAGCCGTATATAAAGATCCCGAATTTATAATATTTGATGAGGCCACCAATGCTCTTGATGCGAAAAACGAGAGAGAGATTATGAAGAATCTAGAGGAATTTTTCAAAGGTAAAACTGTTGTTGTTGTTGCGCACCGCCTGAGCACTGTTAAAAATGCCGATAATATTGTTGTACTTGATAAAGGTATGGTAATAGAACAAGGCACGCATAAAGAGTTGGTGGCAAATGGAGGCATCTATTACGAACTTGTTAAAAATCAGCTTTATGTCTAACGAGCGTAAATTTGAAATTCGTTCAGATGAAGTAAACGATATACTTACCAAAATTCCAGGGTGGATGGTAAGATCGGGTAGTATGGTTATGCTTGGAGTGCTGTTACTCTTAATATTGGGCTCCCTGTTTTTTAAGTACCCTGATATAATAAGCGCTCCTGTAGTAATAACTTCACAAAACCTGCCAGCTCAATTAATAGCAAAGAAAGCAGGAAGAATTAAATCTATTATTCCAGCTAATGGGGCTGCTGTAAAGGAGGGAGATGTTATTGCAATACTAGAAAACCCTGCTCTCTATAACCACTATTTAAAAGCGAAGAAAATTTGTAACGAATACCCTGACATCCAATCAGATTTACCAGAGAATCTCCAGTTAGGAGAGATCCAAGAGGCGTATAGCCAGTTTGTCAAGAGTTATCGAGAGCATCTCTCTTTTATCACTTTAGACTATCATGGTAAAATGATCTCTTCTGTAATGAGAGAGCTTGTAACTAAAGAAGAACAACTTAAAATATCGCAGAGGAGGGAGCAAATAGCAGAGGAACAATACAGAATTGCACAAGAGTTATATAATAGAGACAAGGTGCTTTTTGAACAAAAGGCAATCTCTAGGCAAGATTTTGATAAAGCTTATGGCTCTTCCCTTTTACTGGCTCAACAGCTAGAAATTGCAAAGGAAGAGGTTAATCTATCTAGGACAGAGCTAATTAAAACAAACCAAACAATATTAGATTTAAAACTGGCTCGTGAAGAGAGTGTGAATAGATTAAAAAGGTCGCTAGAGTTAGACCATGCTCTTTTAACATCTCAACTTGGAGATTGGGAACAATTTAATCTCTTTATAGCACCTCTAAATGGGCTTCTCTCTTTTACAAGTTTTTGGCAAGAGAACCAAAACGTGATTATAGGTGAGGTTGTTTTTACGATTTTACCAGAAAAGGGGAAAAAAATATCGGGGAAAATTTATTTGCCAATGAGTGGAGCGGGTAAAGTAAAACTAGGACAGAGAGTTAATATAAAATTAGACAGTTATCCATATATGGAGTACGGTATGGTTCAATCTTATGTTACCTCAATTTCTCTACTGCCTGCCTCTGTTGGAGGGAATCTAGCCTATATTGTAGGAGTGGATTTTCCAGAGGGCCTAAAAACCACTTACTCTATTGAATTAAATTTTGGAGAGGAGATGCATGGAGTGGCCCAAATTATAACAGAAGACGCTTCTCTATTAAGAAGGATACTCTACCCTTTAAAACACTTATTTAAAACACATTTTTAAATGAATTGCGATATGAATGCAATATACTCCCTATTAATAACTTCTATGGTTGCCGGCTTTATAACTAGCACTATTGCTTTTTTTTTACATAGAGGGAGTTGGTACAATAAAATTAAGAAAAACCCAATTGTTTTCTTTAATCTTTTTGTGAGTAATATATATCA
>JBAYBU010000273.1:0-2572 GCA_041669105.1 Bacteroidales bacterium
AAAATCAATAAAAAAACTCTCCCAATAAAAAAACTCTTCCAATAAAAAAACTCTCCCAATAAAAAAACAGGATGTCCAGTAACTAGACGGCAAACTTTTCGATCATTGCCATTTACTACAACTCATTAATTACCAATAATACTCCTTTGCATTGATTGACTGTTAATTATAAGGTGGGAAACTTTTACCGTGCGAACCCGCGCGAACTAAAGTTTCCCACCTAACGCAGCACAAAATTGTCGCGGCGATGATTAAGCTGTGAGTGTTGATTATCAACACTATAGCTTTTCTAATAGACCCTTTTTTAGGGTATTAGAAAAGTGAACTATCTTATTATGAGAGAATTACTTTGAATCATCGCCAAGCAGTGGTGCCTATCGGCGGTTAGTTACCACTTCGCGGAAAGAAGATGATATTAAAAAAGTTAAAGTAACGATATAGAATTAATTACATCAAATTGCTCTAAACGATTTCCCACGCAGCGGTTTAAACGCGCCGCCAGGCTCCTTATAAATACGCCTTCGATTTTATATGGAATCTGCGATGCGTATAACTCAAATTAAAATTTCTCACCTAGCAGATGCTTTATACATATAAATGAACAGCATGCGCTCATTGATACGACTGACACAACCAGCCATAACAAAAAACATCTTGATAGCTACGCTTTTTACAGCCTCTACTATTTTATCGGCCAAAGCAAATACCTGGGCATGTGTAAATCTATCTTAAATAGAACCAACAATATGTAACAATTGTTACACTTATTTAACAACTCAAAAAAATCTGATAATCCGAAAAATCCTAACAACTTGAAAATTAATAATAACTCAAAAAAAACTAACAACCTGAAAATCTCTAATAAATGATAACAAGTTTAGACCTATCACGGTGCCCAATATGTAGTGCAATAGCTCCCAATAACCTAAAGGAACTTTTCCACAACATGGAGTACAAAATAGAAAGTCACACAAAGGGAGCAAATATTGCTCGGCAAGGAGAACAGTTAAAACATCTCTACATTTTAATTAAAGGAGCAGTTAAAACAGAGATGATTACAGAAAATGGAGGGCTACTCACAATTGAGATAATAAAAGCCCCTCGCCCACTAGCCTCGGCCTTCTTATTTGCAGAGAGCAATGTTTTTCCAGTAGATGTAACTGCAATTGAAGAGTCAACAATTCTAACAATCTCAAAAGAAGAGGTAATAAAATTATTTCAAAAAGACACTGCATTCCTGCAACGTTACATTACTTATAATTCCAATGTCACTCAATTCCTCTCCAAAAAACTCCAGATATTAACAATAAAAACAATAAAAGGAAAATTAGCACACTACCTTCTAGAACAGCTCTCTAAATCTCATTCAATTGACCCAAGTAATAATATTTTTATAATGGATAAAAATCAAACAGAATTGGCTAAATATTTTGGAGTATCTAGGCCTGCGTTAGCCCGAACATTAGCAGCAATACAGCAAGAAGGAGCCATCAAAGCGCATCGAAACAAAATAACAGTATTCAATAAAATCCTTCTTCAAAACATGCTAGATTAAAACATAGTCAAAATCTACAATAACATCGTATTAATCTATTTGATTTATAGATTGTGTAAAGCTATTTTTGTACTATAAATAATGAACAAAAGGTGATAACTAGTTGTTTGAAATATATATAGTGTCACACCTTAAATAGATATAAAGTATAATATCTTAAATATATAGTGTCGTCTCTTAAATATATTGAGAAAATTATTTTACAATAATAGTTATTAACATAAAATAAAAACATTAAAAAATTAAAACATTAAAATTATGGAAGAAAAAGTTACGTCAATGCCACGTATAGGCGAAATGGCTCCCGAATTTAAAGCTGTTACAACTCAAGGAGATATAAATTTCCCTGGTGATTATAAAGGAAAATGGGTTATTCTTTTTAGCCACCCTGCAGATTTCACTCCAGTATGTACCTCGGAATTCATGACCTTTGCCTCAATGGCAGAGAACTTTAAACAACTCAACACAGAGCTTGTTGGGCTATCTGTAGATGGCCTTTATAGTCATATTGCATGGCTCCGTACTATCAAAGAGAAGATTGAATATAAAGGGATGAAAAACATAGAGGTAAAATTCCCTCTTATAGAAGACATTACTATGAATGTTGCCAATAAATACGGTATGATTCAACCAGGCCAAAGCGACACTAAAGCTGTTAGAGCCGTCTTCTTTATAGATCCTAAAGGAATAATCCGTACTATTATCTACTATCCACTAGAGATAGGTAGGAACTTTAACGAACTTAAAAGAGTTCTTATAGCACTTCAAACAGCCGACAATTTTAATGTTGCTTTACCAGCAGACTGGCATCCAGGCGACGATGTTATAGTTCCAACAGCTGGTACATGTGGAGTAGCCAAAGAACGTATGGATTCCTCCCAAGAAGGTGTAACTTGCTACGACTGGTTCTTCTGTACCAAGAAACTTTCTAAAGAACAAGTAGAGAGCAAACTAGGCAAATAACCAGCAAACTAGGCAAATAGCCTTAAAAGATAATGTCAACCATTATTGATAAAT
>JBAYBU010000274.1:0-2560 GCA_041669105.1 Bacteroidales bacterium
TAAAATAAATCTAATTACTGGCTTTGGTAAAGTTGTAAAAGAGGACAAAGTAGAAGTGACCGACCAAGATGGTAATAAAGAGATATACAAAGCAAAAAATATAATTATTGCAACAGGTGCAAGGGCCAACTCCCTACCTTTTGCACCAATAGATGGCAATAAGATAATCTCTTACCGTCATGCACTTGTTCCCGAAACTCTGCCTAAAAGCATAGCTGTAATAGGTTCTGGTGCTATAGGTAGCGAATTTGCTTTCTTTTACCGATCTATGGGTTCTAAAGTCTATCTTATTGAATACCTGCCGTCTGTTGTTCCATTAGAAGATAATGATGTCTCGGCACAATTGAGTCGTTCATTTAGAAAAATGGGTATTAAAGTAATGGTCTCGGCACAAGTTAAACAGGTTGATATTAGTGGAGAAAATTGTAAAATAATAGTCGAGACTAAAAAAGGAGAAGAGATTATTGAGGTAGAAAAGGTGCTGAGTGCTGTAGGAATAGTCTCTAATATAGAAAACTTGGGACTAGAAGAGTTGGGAGTCACAATGGAGAGGGGCAAAATTTGTGTAGATGATTTTTACTCTACAAATAGAGCAGGAATTTATGCGATAGGAGATGTGATAGCAACTCCCGCTTTGGCACATGTGGCATCGGCCGAAGCAATTTGTTGTGTAGAGAAGATTGCTGGATTAGATGTAGAACCTTTAGATTATGGCAATGTGCCTGCATGTACCTACACTTATCCAGAGATTGCGTCGGTAGGAAGTACAGAGAGAGCTCTAAAAGAGAGAGGTGTAGAGTACAAAGTTGGTAAATTCCCTTTTACTGCATCGGGTAAGGCATCTTCATCGGGAGAGAGAGACGGGTTTGTTAAGTTACTCATAGACCCTGTGAACGATAAGATATTAGGGGCTCATTTGATAGGAGCTAATGTAACAGAGATGCTTTCTGGTATTGTTGTGGCTCGAGCCAAAGGGGCAACTGCAAAAGATATTATGTATTCAATTCACCCACACCCAACAATGAGTGAGGCTATAATGGAGGCAGCAGCAGCAATTTATGACCAGGTTATTCATATCTAAAATTTAAAAACAATGTCTAAACATGAAGTTTCTAAGCAGGTAAATGAAGTTAATAGAATCGCTTCGGGATCAGAATTTTGTGGTTCTCTTAACTCCAACTCAGATATTAGGATAGATGGTTTTTTTGAGGGAAAAATCACTACAACAGGTAAGCTAGTAATTGGAGACTCTGCACGACTTATTGGAGAGGCTGTTGCAAGAAGTTGTGATGTATGGGGAGAGATGGATGGCAATCTTTTGCTTAAAGAGTATTTTGGTTTAAGAAAAACTGGGAGTTTTAAAGGTAAAATAGCTTGTAATAAAGTTTTTATAGAAGAGGGTGGTGTTTTTAACGGTTCATGTAAAATAATTAATGAAGAGGAATTTGAAGAGAGTATAAAAGCGCTTTCGGCATTAAATAATAAACAATAGGCTATGTAAATACTGTAATCGGCTTTTATAGCCAATAATCTTTAATTAAAAAGAGGGTCTCTAATAACTAAATTATTGTTCCCTCTTTTTTAATAAAAAAAGCTGTCTACTTTTTAGACAGCCTCTTTTTAATTGCCTTAAATAGTGTGTCACGTTATATTATAAGGTTGGTTTTGAAGAAGTTGTGCTTGATGATGGGCTTGTAAGAATAGATATCGAAGTGCTGGCGTTTCCAATATCTATACCTAAAAATGCAATGTTATTTTCATTCTCTGTAGAGTAAACGCCATCTTTATCGTTTAATTGGAAATTTAGCTTTGAGTAGATTGCATAACCATTTGAAGCGCATTTATCGGGGTTTTCATAAATGTGAATAGTAAGAATTTCTCCAAACTCTTCATTGAAAAGATCAATTAACTCTTTGTACAGAGCTCCGCCACCAACTATAGCTATCTTCTTGCACGATTCAAAATCTCGATCAGAAATATAACGCCTTATTGCAGGAGAAACAACGTTACTGTAATACATCTCAAGAGCTAGTTTTTTCTCACTTGTAAAATCTTTTCTTTTTCTATTAACAAACATAAACCCCTTGGTAAAGAGTTGGTCTACTTGATGCTCTGTGCGCATTTGTAAATAAGTATGCTTAGTTAACTCTTGTGTAAATAAGTTCACAGCATAACTAATCCCATGAGTGCTAAAAAGAGTGCGAGCAGAGAGCCCCTCTGGTGTGCTTAACGCTCCTTCACAAGTGCCGTACCCAAGGCTTATAAGGATAAAATTGCCATCTATAGGGTTCTCCCCTTTTCTTAATGCGGTGTCACATCCCAACAATTCGGGTATAATATTTATCGAGTTTACAGAGACAACCCTCTGTTCTGAATTTTGATTACCCTCGTCGTCTGCTTTAAAATATTTAATAATTTTATCTTCTTTGTAATATTCCGTTGCAGCATCTTTATTGAATTGATATGTTGCATAAGGGAAACCACTAGTTAAAATCATTTGTGGCATTTTCCCGCTCTTACTTTCACTTTGTAAGGAGTTGCTTGCCAACAGTAGAGCAGA
>JBAYBU010000275.1:0-2558 GCA_041669105.1 Bacteroidales bacterium
GCTTTTATTAATTTAATTAAAAGGATATCTATTAATGTCTTTTGGAAAGAGGCACATAAGTCATTAATATTATTTGTAATAAATGAAGGGTCTTCCTTTAAGTTATCTCTCAAAAAATATAAAAGAGAAGTTTTCACACCACTAAAACTGTAATTATATCCTGCAACCTTTGGTTTAGAGAATTTAAATCTATTTGGATTGCCCAATTTAGAAAGCTTGTCTACCACAGGCCCTCCAGGATACCCTAAGCCCATTATTTTTGCACATTTATCAAAAGCCTCTCCCACTGCATCATCTATTGTTTGACCAAGGAGTTCAAAGGAGAGAAAATCATTTACCTTAACAATTTGGGTATGGCCGCCAGAGACCAATAGTGAGAGAAAAGGAAAAGAGGGATACACTCTCTCTACTCCAAGTTCCTTTAAAAATGGAGATAAAAGATGCCCCTGCAAGTGATTAACATCTACTAACGGAACATTTAGAGAGAGGGCAAGCCCCTTAGCAAATGAAGTTCCAACAATTAGAGAGCCTAACAGGCCAGGCCCTCTTGTAAAAGCAATTGCATCTATCTCACTTTTATCAATACCCGCTTCTAAAATTGCCTCTTGTGTAACAGGAACTATATTTTGTTGATGAGCCCTAGATGCCAGTTCTGGAATTACCCCTCCATACTTTTCATGCACATCTTGCCCAGCCATTATATTAGATAAAATAACTCCATCTTTAAGAACGGCGGCCGAGGTATCGTCGCAAGAAGACTCTATAGCAAGTACTATAACACTCATAATATTCAATTAATATACAAAAATGGCACTTTTTTAACAATAGGCTCTATTAAAATAGCTATTTTTGTAAAAACTAAAAAATTATTCAACTATTTAAGAAAATAGCAGTAGCGCTCCTTATTGTTTTGGCATCTTTGCCCATTGGAGCATATCTTATCCTTCAAGTGCCTTCTTTCCAGACATTTGCTGCTAAAAAAGCAGCTACATCTATCTCTAAAAATCTCGGAACAAAGGTCTCTATAGGTAAGGTACACTATCTGTTTTTCAATAAGCTCATAGCAAACGACCTTACCATATTATACTCTCACAAAGACACCTTAATAAACTCATCTAAAATCTCAGTAAAAATAAATTCTTCGGAATTATTAAGAGGTAAACTTCGCTTCAGTTATATTCATCTACACAACGGAGTTTTTAACCTTGTGAACGAAACAGACTCCACCACCAATATAGAGAGAGTATTTGGTAGTGACTCCAAAAAAGAGAAAGAAAAATCTCTTAAAAACTCTCCAATAATTTATGTTCAAAATCTTAAACTGTATAACTTTAGATTCACTTTAACCGATGCTCATACTCCCGATTTAGGAGATCGAAATTTTGGGATTAACTTTAGCGACCTAAGTGTAACAGACATAAATGCAACCATAAATGACATTACAGCAACAGATTCTAGCATAAATGCAAACATTACCAAAATTAACTTTAAAGAAAAAAGTGGATTTACTCTAAAAAATCTTTCTGCAGGCTTTTTTATAGCACCAGGTGGCATTTGGCTAGATCAATTAATTGTCAATGACGGAAATACTTTGTTGAAAGCCGATTATTTATCTCTTCTCTATAGCGTTCCTAAACCATTTACCACTTTTACCGAGAGCGTAACTATAGAGGCTAAATTCAACAAGACAAAGCTAAATTTTGCTACAATTTCATATTTTGCTCCAACTTTATGGAACAACAAACTAATAGTCAATTTAGATGGAGTAGTTACAGGCACAGTCTCTAACTTGCGAACGGAGCATCTCAAAATCACTTCGGAATCGGGACTTACCCACATAGATCTAAATGCAAAACTAATAGGGCTCCCTAATAGTGATGAAACCATGGCTTTTGTAGATATCAACAACAGCACCACAACCACAACAGACCTCTCTCATATAATCTCTTCACTAAATAGCAGCAAACCAATAACTGCTCTAAAAAATTTGCCTCCACTTATAAAATACAACTTTAAAGGCCGTCTTGCAGGGCTATTAGACGATTTTGTAGCCAATGGAACCATAACGTCTACTATTGGAGAGTTATACCTAGACGCTCTGCTTAAAAGCAATCCTAAAAAGGGAGGTATTGAACTTGCAGGGAACTTAACAACAAAAGAGTTAAATGTAGGTACTTTAATAGGAAGTGAGTCCATAAAAGAGGTCACACTTTCTAGTAAAATGAATGCCTTGTTAAGAGATAATGACCAAGGAGGTAGTGAATTTTTTATTGACAGCCTAAATATTACAAAAATAGTATTCAATGACTATCCATATAAAAACATAATTGCTATTGGGAGCTATCTAAATAACACTTTTGATGGAAAAGTTATATGCCGAGATCCTAATCTCAATTTGCTTTTTCAAGGGATAATAGGATTATCACCCAATGAAAACTCTTACTATGATTTTTATGCCGATGTAATATATGCCGATATTGCCGCATTAAATTTTGACAAAAGAGACAGTATCTCGGCTGTATCAATGAAGACATTAGCAAACTTTACTCAAAATAGTA
>JBAYBU010000276.1:0-2554 GCA_041669105.1 Bacteroidales bacterium
AATTTACAAGAAATCTTATCTCTTGGAATTATGGATATAGTTGGAGATCGGGAGATAGATTCTTTTATTATTTGAATCCTGTGCAATTGAATGTTATAAGACTTAACAATATGGACCCTAAATTTTATGAAACTTTAATGGATCCATTTCTTAAAAATTCATACAGAAATCACTTTGACTTTGGCTCTGGAGCTTCTATCTATTACACAACAGATGCATCTCCAATACCTCAATACTCCCATTTTTATATTAGATGGAGCAATGATATTGCAGGCAACCTTATAAGCCTTTTTAATAAATCACTCTCTGCAGATAGCACAGGTGCAAAAAGGATTTGGAATACTCCTTATGCACAATATTTTAGAACAGACTTTACATTGGGTTATACCTATAAGCCATACTCAACTTATGCAATAGCTACTCGTTTTAATTTTGGATTGGGCTATGCCTACGGGAACTCTAGAGTTTTGCCCTTCGAAAAACTTTTTTATGCCGGAGGCGCTAATAGTTTAAGGGGTTGGCAAGCTCGTACTGTAGGGCCAGGCTCGGCAGCAATAGACACTACCTTCTCTATTCCTAATCAAACAGGCGATATTAAATTGGAGTTTAATGTAGAGTATCGATTCAATATGTTTTGGAATTTCGAAGGAGCTCTCTTTGTAGATGCTGGTAATATCTGGACTCTTAGGAGCGACCCCGGGAAGGAGAGCGGGTTGTTTCGTATAAAAGATTTTTATAAAAGCATGGCTATAAACTGGGGAGCTGGTTTAAGACTTAACTTAGATTTTGTTGTGCTTAGGTTAGATATGGGCATGGTAGCTCACGACCCATTTAGAAAAACATGGATTGCGCCGAGTAAATGGTTTCAGACTAATACATATTCAATTCAATTTGGGGTAGGGTACCCTTTCTAATTATGCTTTTAAAGTTCTTATTTTATATCCCGAAACTCCGTAATATAAAATAAACAGGTAGATAGGAAGTGCTATCCAGTAAGAGCTTTGAGCGCCCACTAAATCTTTAAGAAAACCGTAAATTGTTGGGATCACTGCTCCACCGGCAATTGCCATAACCAAAAGAGATGAGCCTGTCTTTGTAAACTTACCCAGATCGGCCATTGCAAGAGGCCATAACGCAGGCCACATCAATGAACAACCGAGCGCCATTAAAGCTACAAACCAAATAGACAAAGCGGCGGGGGTAATGACTACTAATGTAGAGCCTAAAATTCCAAGAATAGAACAGATCATTAAAGCGTTGGCTTGGCTAAGGTGTTTAGGAATAAACAAAATCCCACATATATAGCCTATTACCATAGCAACTGGAGAGATCCAAGCATAGCTAGATGCATTCGGCAAATTTAACCAAGTTGCATAATCTACCAAGGTTCCAAGGGCAACTGTCTCTACACCAACATAAAGGAAAAGAGCGACTGCACCTAACAATAGGTGAGGAAACTGCATTATAGATGTTTTATTTGCTGCATAAGGGCAATCCTCTGCACTGTCACTATCTTCGCCTACTGCTTTTACCTCTGGTAGAGGGGCAAGCATAGAGAGAATTCCCAAAAATATAAATACTCCAATAATAATATAGAACGGAAGATAAAGATCTGATATCAAAGTATCTGTTGTCTCTTTACCTATTACAAAAGCCAAGAAAACAGGAGCTACAGGCCAAGCAAGTTTATTGCAGATTCCCATAATAGACATTCTTTTAGCTGCGCTCTCCATTGGGCCCAAAATTGTGATATAAGGGTTAACGGCTGCCTGTAAAAAAGTATTGCCAATACCGCTAAAGAATGATGCAACTAAAAAGAGTGTAAAACTCTCATATTTTGCCGAGGGGATAAAAAGAGCAAAAGCTATCGCAAACAACAGGAATGAAAGCGACATAGTTTTCTTATATCCAATCTTTTTAATGGTAAGAGAGGCAGGATAACCAAATATGATAAAAGTAGAGAAGGTGGCTGCGAGCACCAAATAGGAAGCACCAGAAGAGACACCAAGTGTTGTGTTAAGTACGGGAATTAAAAAAGAGTTAATGCCTAAAGCAAATCCTATTGCAAAGAACATCATCCCAATAAATGCTATTGGAATAATGAAATTTTGTCTTTTATTCATTTATCTAATGTTTTACTTTATATCTAACAAAAAGCTCAATTGCTTGGTATTCTGCCATTCCCAAATCGTCAAATAGTACTGCTGTATCGTGGTTTCTCTCCTCTGCCCGCAACCAAAACTCTCTTTTATCGGAGCCAGGGAATAGTGGCCTATCTTTTTGAGATTGATGTTTAAAGATAGCTTCTCTTTTAATTACAACCTCTTCTGGACTCAATGGTACCGCCATATCTGCATCGGCAACAGCCCACTCTTGCCATGCTCCTCTGTAGAGCCAAACTCGGCAATCCCTAATCCAAGGTTCATTTTTAAGCTCTTCTAAAGCTATCAAAATGGCATCTAAACAGACTCTATGTGTACCATGTGGGTCAGTTAAATCTCCAGCAGCATATATTTGATGGGGCTTAACAGCACTAATAAGATTTTTTACAATA
>JBAYBU010000277.1:0-2542 GCA_041669105.1 Bacteroidales bacterium
AATATTGTCCTTTCCAATAAAGTGAACCATCTTAGTATCATCACTTTTCCACCACTTTTCCCACTCGTTTGGCATCAACTCTATACTGTTAGAGATATACCCTATGGGGGCGTCAAACCAAACATAAAGCACTTTACCCTCGGCCCCCTCAATAGGCACTGGAACGCCCCAATCTAAATCTCGGCTTACCGCTCTTGGTTGGAGCCCTCCATCTAACCACGATTTGCATTGACCATATACATTTGTCTTCCACTCTTTGTGCCCCTCTAAGATCCACTCTTTGAGCCATAGCTCATATTTATCTAAAGGGAGATACCAATGGGAGGTTTTTTTCTTTATCGGCGAATTGCCGCTTAGAGTAGATTTTGGATTTAAGAGCTCGTTAGGGGAGAGGGTGCTTCCACACTTTTCGCATTGATCTCCGTATGCATTTTCTGCCATGCATTTGGGGCAAGTACCGGTAATGTATCTATCGGCTAAAAAATGATTGGCCTCTACATCAAAATATTGTTCACTCTCTTTTTCTATAAAACTCCCTTGGTTGTGAAGTTTTGTAAAAAAGGCCGAGGCTGTTTTGTGATGAGTATCGGAGCTAGTACGTGAGTAGATATCAAAGCTTATACCCAATCTCTCAAAAGAGTCTTTAATTATAAGGTGGTATTTATCTACTATCTCTTGTGGAGTGCAGTTGTTTTCTCTAGCTTTGATTGTGATAGGTACGCCGTGCTCATCGGAGCCGCAAATAAACCGAACATCTTCTTTTCGCATTCGTAAATATCTGGTATAGATATCGGCTGGTACATAAACCCCAGCTAGGTGGCCAATATGAATAGCTCCGTTTGCGTAGGGGAGCGCTGCGGTTACAAGATGTCGTTTATATCTATTATTCATTACTGTGTGATTTTTAAATATTAAATGGTTAACCTATTGAGCTCTTTAGAAAAAGAGTTGCGAATATGCATTAATATCTGTATTTGCTCCATTAACTCTTTTTGCTTCTCTTGATCTTTCTCTTTCTCTGCACTAGATAGTTGGTTGCATATATTTTGATATGCAATGGCCGTAATTTTTGCTTTGAATATTAAAATAGATTTAGGCACAACTATAGAGAGCATTTGCTCTTCTGGAGTCATAGACTCTACAAATACTTTTATTGTAAGAGAGTGTTCTTGGTATAGAATGTCTAATATAACTTTTACAATATCGGGGTCTCTGTGGTTAATAAAGTGTTTTTGAATATGCTCTTGCCCTCTCTCTTTCTCTTGGTAATATTGGTCAAATATTTTTTTGTAGAGTAAGTTTTGAAGTTCAAGATCGTCATTTTGAAGTTCTGTAAGAATAAATTGTGACACTGTAACATTGCCTAACTCCTCTTGATTGGCTCCATAAAGTGGAGATTCTCCAAATTTAATAAGATAATAGAGTAGCTCTTTTTCGGCTGGTTCGCAGTAGGTACCTGTTATAAATTCGGGGAGTTTCTCTCCAGTCTCTAGTGGTGGAAAATAACGAGGTGCCCCTAGTTCGCGATCGGGCTTACTGTAAGAAGAGCCATGGGCCCCATACTTTTTTTTCTGACGGATTTTATTAATCTCGTCGGAGAGGATCTCTTCAGAGATATTTAATTGTACAGAACACTCTTCTATATAAACTGCTCTACTAATGGCATCGGGAATTACAGCTATGCTAGAGACTACCTCAGAGATAAGCTGAGCTCTTTTAAGAGGGTCTTTTTTAGTGTCATCTTGTAATACTCTTGTTTTGAATGCTATAAAATCTTCTTGAGACTCTTCTAAAAACTCACGAAGTGCTTGGGGGCCGTTTTTGCGAGCAAAAGAGTCGGGATCATCTCCATCAGAAAAAAGTACAACTTTTACTCTAAGGCCCTCTTCTAGTAACATATCTATCCCTCTTAAAGAGGCTTTTATACCAGCAGCATCGCCATCGTAAAGAACGGTAACTTCTGGAGCAAATCTTTTGATTAACCTTATTTGATCTGTAGTAAGAGAGGTGCCACTAGAAGAGACCACATTCTCTACACCATTTTGATGAAAAGAGAGCACATCTGTATAACCCTCTACTAGGTAACATTTTTGTTGTTTGGTAATGGCACTTTTTGCTTGGAAAATTCCATAAAGAGAACGGCTCTTTATGTAAATCTCGGTTTCTGGAGAGTTTATATATTTGGCTATGGCTTTATCTGTTCTAAGTGTGCGCCCCCCAAAGGCAATAATTCTACCAGATATTGAAGTAATAGGGAACATTACCCTTTCGTAAAACCTATCTACTAGCTCTTTATTGCTTTCTCTCTCAATTGAGAGCCCCGATGCTATTAGAAACTCTCTTTTGTATCCTGCCTTTTGAGCTACACTACTAAAAGTTTCGTGCCCATCTCTACCAGAGGGAGCCCATCCTAATTCAAATTTCTTAATTATTTCAAGACTAAAGCCTCTCTCTTTAAAATAGCTTAGCCCCACAGAGATACCCTCGTCTGTCTCCCATAACGTTTTGGAGTAAAAAGTAGTAGCAAACTGGGTTACTGCAA
>JBAYBU010000278.1:0-2538 GCA_041669105.1 Bacteroidales bacterium
ATGAACACAAGCAGAAAAAAACACAGTGCTGCCTTTAAGGCACAGGTAGCAATTGAAGCAATCAGAGAATTGGAAACACTCAGCGAGCTCTCGAAGAGATTTGGGGTACATCCGTATGCGCCCCAGCAAGTCCGTCTTTAGTCTCATGATTTAGGCGACTACTTTTGTCAAAAAAAGATATGACAAAAAGAAGTGTATTGGCTCATCAAATGCTTGAGCATGCTGCCCGCCATCAAAAGAGCGGCAAAAACATTACTGATTATTCAAAGCAATTTGGGATTGCTCGTAACAAACTGCAATATTGGATTAGGAAATACAAAGAGCAAGAAGTAGAGAAAGAGTCAAGTTTAAAATTTATTGAGCTTAGTTCGTTTGGCATTGGCACAGAACACAGCAAAGAGACAGTTGCTGCAGAGTCTACAGGTACCCCACAAATCACCTTAACTTTCCCCAATGGCATGTGTCTAAAAATCTATTAAGGTATGATTGGGCTAAGTGCAAATTTACAGTACTTCTTATGCTGTAAGCCTATTGATATGCGCAATGGTTTTGATGGACTGGCTGGTATAGTACGCAATATCTTGAAGCATGACCCAGTTGGTGGATCCGTATTTATTTTCATAAACCGAACAGGTACACATATAAAATTATTATTCTGGGACGGAGATGGTTTTGCATTATTCTACAAACGCCTTGAGCGAGGTAGATATTCTACGGGAGAGCAACCCAACGGAGCACTTTCCAGACTCATTACCCGAGAAGAATTGATGATGATATTAGAAGGTCTTTCGTTCAAAGATTTGAAGCGTAAAAAAAGGTTTAAATTTAAATAAATCTGTATAAAAAATAGCTTTAAATATTTGTCAGTCAAATAAATATAGCTATATTTGTACATGGAAAAACAGAAACTTACTCACACGAAATTTATAACAGAATTAGAGGCTAAAATAGCGGCTCTTGAGACTTCTCTTTCTGATAAAGACTCTGTTATCAAAAAGCTAACAGCAGATGTAGAGTATATGGCTTTCCTGAACGACCAAATGCGACGTGTTATATTTGGTTCCAAACGTGAGCGTTTTATTCCTCAAACTAATCCTGATCAACTAACCATTGATTTTGGTGATCAGCTAACCCAAGTTGAAGCTTTTGTTAAGGCTGAACAGGAGAAGATCCGCATAGAGTATGAGCGTAAAAAAGTTAAAAAAGAACACCCAGGTCGCATGACGCTGCCTAGTCACTTACCTGTTAATGAGATTATACTTGAGCCTTCCGAAGACACTACTGGCATGACTTGCATAGGTCAAGAAGTTACTGAGGAGCTGGATTTTACTCCTGCCAAGTTACATATCAACCGTTACATCCGCAATAAATATATTACTCAGGAAGACGAGAATATCAATCAAAAACAGGTAATTGCCCCCTTAAATAGGCCCATTCATAAGTGCATCGCTAGTGCCAACCTTTTGTCCATGATTTTTACAAACAAGTACCTGTATCACTTGCCAGTTTACCGCACACGCCAAATGCTTATCCAAATGGGAATTACCATCCCAGACTCCACACTAGAATCCTGGGTAAAACTCGGTGCAGACCTACTACGACCCTTATATGCCATACACAGGATGTGTCTCTTTGGGGAGATTTACCAAATGGTTGATGAATCTCCAATAAAGGTTCAGGATAGAGAAAAAAAAGGAACGTGCCATCTTGGATATATGTGGGTAAGATTTGCACCTTTGTCAATGAGCGTCTTGTTCGAGTATTATAAAAGCCGATCTTCCAAGGGACCGATTGACGATCTGGACTCGTTTAAAGGATTCGTGCAAACAGATGGTTACTCTGGCTACACATTTCTAGCTCAGAAAAAAGGCTTGGTACATTTATCATGTTGGGCACATGCAAGGCGTTATTATGAACGAGCACAGGACAACGACAAAGAGAGAGCTACGCATGTATTAAAACTTATTCAATTGCTTTATGCTATTGAAGCCATTGCTCGGGACCAGAACTTAACCCACGACCAAAGACATGCCCTTCGTCTAGATAAATCACTGCCTATTATTAATGAAATTGGAACCTATATTTACAAACAAAAAGGTAGCACAACTCCTAAAAGTCCTATCGGAAAAGCCTTTGAGTATTGTAGTAACCGCTGGACTAGCCTTCAAAACTATTTAACAAACGGAATGCTAGAGATTGATAGCAACTTAATCGAAAATTCTATTCGTCCGCTTGCCTTAGGTAGGAAAAACTACCTATTTGCAGGATCGCATGATGCTGCTGTGAATGTTGCAATGTTTTATAGCTTTTTTGGCACTTGCCAAAAACAAAACATTGACCCTCAAAAATGGCTCAAGTACGTCATGGAAAACATTCATACTACTCAATCCAAAAATTTCAAAGAACTATTGCCGCAATTTATAGACAAAGATTTACTCTAGAAACATGCCTTTGCTGGGGCGGATACGAATAAAGACCAATTGCACCATAAGAAATGGGGTTGGCTTCAGTCTTATAAATGCTTTTAATATATTTTGC
>JBAYBU010000279.1:0-2529 GCA_041669105.1 Bacteroidales bacterium
ACATAATTAAGGGGTACACTTCATATCTTAAATTTTTGTTTGTACATCCCAAACACAGAGATAAAAAAATTGGTTCGGCTCTGTTGAGCAACTATTTTATGCGCAGTAAAGACGCCAAACTAATGATCCTTTGGGTGCTTTTATCTAATGAAAATGCAGTGGGAATATATAAGCACTATGGTTTCCAAATGGATAATTTTTATAATATTGTTTTAACTAAAAAATTAATTAAAAATGGAAAAGAAAATAAATGATATCCTAAGTGAGATTCGTCCCGAGTTTGATTTTTATAACGAAACCGACTTTATTGAGCAAGGTATGTTAGACAGCTTTGATATAGTTAGTCTAGTTTCTACATTAGATAAAGAATTCGATATTTCCATTGATGGACTAGATATTTTACCTGAAAATTTTTCAAGCATAAAATCTATTATAGCATTAATTAAAAAAAACGGCGCAAAATAATATGGATCTTATATTTAGGAATAAAAAAATAACCGGCCTTCTAACTATTTTACCAAAAAACGAAATCAAGTTTGAAGATGAAATAGATAATTACAATTTTACTAAAGCACAGTCTCTCAAACTAAAGAAAATTATGGGATATGGTTCTCATAGAATTGTGGAAAGCGGAGTGACTATATCAGACTTATGCATTTATGGGTTAAATTATCTTTTTAATCAGGAACTCCTAAAAAAAGACACTATTGACGCCATAGTTCTTGTGACTCAATCTCCTGATTACATTCTACCCCCCACCAGTAACGTAATACAAGGCAAATTAGGACTTAAAAAAGAGATGATATGCCTCGACATCAATCAAGGTTGTGCTGGTTACGAGGTGGGTCTTTTTCAATCATTTATGCTATTAGATCAGCCAAACATAAACAAGGTTATTTTACTTAATGCAGATGTCTTAAGCCAAAGAGTATCAAAAAGGGACAGAAGTAACAACCCACTTATTGGAGACGCTGCTTCTATTACCATTGTAGAAAAATCAGAAATAGAAAATACCATATTTGCTAATATAAAAATGAATGGGTCTGGCTATGACACAGTAATTATACCTGCAGGAGGTTTTAAAACTCCATCATCGTCAACTACGGCAGAGATGATTGAAGATCCGGAGGGTAATTTCCGTTCTCTGGACCATCTTTTTACCAACGGAGATAAAATTTTTAATTTTGTTCTGAGAGAAGTCCCACCAATGATTGAATCACTTTTAGAAAAGGCAAACATTACAAAGAACGATGTAGATTATTTTATGTTCCATCAGCCAAACAAATTTACCTTAAACAAACTGGCCGATAAGCTACAGATCTCTCGCGAAAAAATACCAAGCACTATTCTTGAATTTTTTGGAAATTCAAACGGGGTATCAGTCCCAACCTCAATTTCATTCAACCTTGGTGAGAGGCTCACAAAGGAGTCTTTACTAATTTGTTTAGCTGGGTTTGGAGTAGGGCTTACATGTGCCTCTTTGCTTTTAAAAATGGAGTACCTCACTTTTACTGAAATAATATACTTTTAAAGCAATCCTATTCTTTACAATCTAGACATTACTAAGCCGTATAACTCTTCAACTGTATTTACTCCTCGCACATCTGCCCCAATAAGCTCAATATTATAGGTTGAATTTACCATGGATATTATTGTAAGAACAGCAAGAGAGTCCCACTCTTCTAAATCTTTATACCTGGTATATGCTTTAATACTCTCTCTGTCTGTATATTCAAATTGTTCTGCAAATTTTGCAACGAATTCATCTATTGTATTCATAATTTTTTCAATTAACTCTTTTACCTGTTTTAAAGTTAAACATAACTCTGGCTGGATTTCCCGATACAAGTGAATATGGAGGGACAGATCTGGTAACTACTCTCCCTGCAGAAATAACTGAATGTGTTCCAATTCTTACACCAGGCAATATTATTACATGCGATCCAGTAACAACGTCATCTTCTATGACAATAGCATCGGCATAAGTCCCTTGTGAGTCAAATGTAGAATTTAGCGATTCGTAGTTGTGATTAAGCCCGGTAAATACGCAGTATTGACCTGTACCTACATGGTTACCAATTGTTATCTCTCCCAAAACAATCGATCCTATTCCAATGAGGCAATTATTCCCAATTTTTATATTCCCCATTCCATTGTTCAAAACAGAGTTTGCTTCAATAACAGATTTTGCCCCTATCTCAAATTTATTAAACGGATAGAGATCTCTTCTTACGCTTGAAGAGATATAAGCTCCTTTGCCCTTTTTAATCATAAATGGCATAAGAAAATTTCGCACCCACCAGCGAGGACGAGAGCGATTCGGATGGACTAAGCAAAAATGAACTTTTGCCTTTATCCCTGGATTTTGTTTTAACCAGTTATATATTCTTCCTCTCATTTTAATAATAATCAGTATTAATTCTCTACTTTCGAAGCTTTTTATCTATATCTATCTTCTCTTTTTAAATAGATGGTAAATCAGTTTCCTATCATTTTAAATTTTCTACTTAAATATAGATTTAATTTTAA
>JBAYBU010000280.1:0-2515 GCA_041669105.1 Bacteroidales bacterium
TATGGGCAAAAGAGATTATTTTTCTCCCTGGCTCCATATTGCTATCTACTATGCTCTCACTTTGCATATCCCATGTAGAAGCCACATGGTTAAGATTACGAAAATGTTTTACATCATTTATATCAAATTTCTTTAAATTAATGGAGTCGTCTAACGAAGTTTTAAACTCTTCTGGCTTAAGGTCTAGAGCATACATTACATTTTGGGTCTCTTTAAGGGCTAGCCCTGCAGTTGATAATTGTAGGATATGCTTGGGATGGGCAGGGGAGAAACGTAGAGCTTTGCCACCTTCTACTACTAGCTTGCCTAAACCAAATGCAATGTTTGCAATTCCCTCATAATGTTTTTCAGAACCTATAGGGTAATAATTTACCGAACGAGCAACTCCCGATATGGTAGGAAAAAAATATCCACTATCTTCTGTACCAATAACATCTTGTAAAACTACAGCCATCTTCTCTTCACTTAATAAATTTGAAGTTGCATTTAAATATGCCCTGCTAGAAGAGAAATAGATTGAAGCATATACGCTTTTGATTGCTTTGCCAAGTAGCCTTAGCATTTGATCTTTATTTTTTGTGTAAGGGATCATGTAGGTAGAATAAATTCCTGCAAAAGGCTGGTAGTATGAGTCTTCTAACTTTGAACTTGATCTTACTGCTAGTGGACCTGTAGCCTTAGAGATATATACTCTTAAGTCTGCAATTAATGACTCTGGCAATCTTGAGCTTACAAATTCCGAGAGAATCTCTTCGTCTGTAATATTAGAATTAATAACATATTGTAGTCCGTTTATTTTAATGAATTCATCAAAAAAATCGGTTGCTATTGCTACTGTGCGTGGTATTATAATTTTAACTCCAGGGTAGTAGTTAAGCAGGTTGTACTTTTGTAACATGCTATTTACAAAGGCAATTCCTCTTGCTTTTCCCCCTAAAGAGCCCTCCCCAAGACGAGCAAACCAAATATACTTGGTGTAAGACTCTTTTTCAAACCGTGCAACTACTCCATAACCAAGTACCATTCTATACTCTCTTATAGCTTTTACTATAACCTCTCTCAATTGGCTTACGGTGTCAAAATTATTAGGGTCGGCGCTCTTAATTGTTGCTGCAAGAGAGAATAGCCCCCTTGAAAACATCCACTTAGATAATATGTTTCTTGACCCATGAAATAAGAGAACTTCCTCTGGTATCTCCATTACTAGATGCTGTAGATCCCTTAGATCTTTTGCGCGCCCAATTATCTCTCCAGATTGTAAGTCTTTAAAGATAAAGTCTCCAAAAGCAAACTCCTCACTAATATATTCACTTAGTTCAATAAGAAGAGTTTTAGAGTATTTATCTAAAAAGCCAACTCCTAATTCACTTGCAATTTCTCTTATGCTCTCTTGAGAAGACTGGAGAAGAACAGGCATATGAGGATCGTCATTTTTTATTAGTTTGCAGAGATCTATGCCTGCATCCCACTTTTCATTACTGGGAGAATCATCTTTATGCACATTAAATGCAACATCAGAAATAACTCCCAATAGATTTTCTTTATACTTTTCGTATAACTCAACAGCCTCTTCATAATTAGTTGCCAATATTATTTTAGGCCTTGCACGTTTTCTTAGTTTTTGTTGTTGTTCATTTAAGGCCTCTTTTAAAAACTCGGCACTTTGCTGTAATACAAGTTTGTATATAGCTGGTAAATAGGTAGAGTAATATCTAATTGAATCTTCTACTAAGAGAATAGATTGAACGCCCGAAACTAAAATGTCATTTTGGGCATTCATTTTATCTTCGAACAGTTTAACTATAGCTAATATCAGATCGGCATTACCGTGCCAACTAAATATATAATCAATGGCAGAGAGATCGGCACTTTCAATTTTTTTATGAAGCTCTTTTGAAAAATGAGTAAGAAGAACAAATGGAATATCAGGGCCATTATCTTTTATCTGTTTGGAGAGGTTGAACACATCCATATCTCCAATATTGAACATACTTATAATAAGATCGTAGTTGTGTTCTTTTTGTAGCAGGCTCATTGCTTCGGAAGCTGATGTTACCCACGTAAATCTAGGTGGATTACTAAGATCAAGATCTACATACTCTTTGTATATCTGTACTTCAATCCTCCCATCTTCTTCTAGTGTGTAGGCATCATAACTACTGCAGATCATAAGTATCTTACGAATATGCCACTGCATCAAGCTTTTATAATTAATATTGGCCATAAACTGATTGCTTTTTAACCTATAGAATATTATTTATGAGTATAAACAATCTATTTGTAATTATAAAAACCACTCCCAGTTTTCCTGCCAAGCTGCCCCGATCTAACCATCTTTCTTAAGTAAGGGTGAGGGCGGTATTTATCTTCTCCAAATTCGGAATGAAGGACTTCCATAATTGCAAGGCAAACATCTAAACCAATTAAGTCGCCTAAGGCAAGCGGCCCCATAGTGTGGTTGGCCCCACCTTTCATAGCTAAATCTATCTCTTCTGTTGCAGATACTCCATCGGCA
>JBAYBU010000281.1:0-2504 GCA_041669105.1 Bacteroidales bacterium
CTAAATCGGTCAAAATGATTTTCCGCGAAGCGGTAACTCTGCCGATAGGCACCTTTTAGGTAATTAGATGAAGTGGTTTAAGATAGCAGGCCGAGGAGCGTTAAATGACCAAAGGGAGGCGCGTTCCGTAGGCACCGAAAAAACATAAAGAAAATAGCGCCTCATAGCGTCTCAAAAAACTTGGCGATGATTGCGAGAAACTATCTGTAAAACAAGTAATTCACTTTTCTAATAGCCCTTTTATTAGGGTATTAGGAAAGCTACAATGCTGATAATCAGCATTCCCAACTCAATCATCGCCGTGACAATTTTGTGCTGCGTTAGGTGGGAAACTTTAGCAGAAGATTTTATTTGCTATAATATCCTAGTAATCAGGTAAATATAGGCAAGATGAGATATTTATATTTATATTTATATTTGATGCATTTATATTTGATGCATTTATATTTGATGCATTTATATTTATATTTGATGCATTTATATTTGATGCATTTATATTTATATTTGATGCATTTATATTTATTTACTTAAAGTTGGGATAATGAAAAAAATAATTCTAGTTATGGCGCTGGTTATTGCTAGCATGTTGCACAGTTACGCTCAAAATAGAGATGTTAAGCTTTTTGAGCTTGAGGTAGCTGTTGGGATTACCACAGCGGGTGAAGGGAGTTCTCACTGGATCTATTCAAAGAGAGATAACAGAGATGGTCCCTTCTTTTTAATAGAGCCTAGATTCAATATTCCCAATAGTTCATTTGATTTGAGCGCACAGCTTAGCAATGGTTTTTTTGAAGGGAAAAAAGGTTCGGCAGAGTACGATCTCTCAAATTTCACAACTATTGCAGCCTATTCAAATTATAACTTCAAAGAGTGGAAACATGCCACTCTGTTTGCAGGTTGTGGGCTTGGATATGGTAGTTATAAGATGAAAAAAGAGTTTATTCCAAGTGGTTATAAAAGCTCACTCTTCTTTGCTCCCAGAGTAGGTATAGAGTTTCTAAACCATTTAAGGTTAACCTTAGACTACAAACTTATGCAGCATAAACACCTCTCCAACTTGAACATAACTCTAGGCATTGTATTTGGCGGAGGCAAGAAGTAAATTCTGTCAACAAAAAGTAATCTGGGCCAGCAAAATAAAATCTAGTAGCCGGTTTGTGCCTCTAGTTCTATTGCAGAGATACCTGAGTCCATCCATTTGGGTGCGGGTGTATCTTTTAGGTAGTGGTCAAAAAACTGCTTCATTCTTATCTGGAAGTCAGCTTTGTTTTTAAGTTTCTGAGGCCAATGAACCTCACCACTGTAGTTGAGCATCCAAACAGGTTTGCGAAGTCTCTTTAATGCTATAAAATATTCTATCCCTTGATACCAAGGTACATGTCCATCTTTATCGTTATGCATAATAAGAATTGGAGTGGTAACCTTATCCATTGTAAAGAGCGGGGAGTTTTCTATATAACGTAGAGGCGACTCCCAAGGCGTAGCTCCAATTCTACTCTGTTGGTGTTCATATTGGAAAGAGCGATTAAGTCCAGACCCCCAACGGATTCCACCATATGCACTAAACATATTTACCACAGGAGCCCCAGACTCTATTGCAGCAAATAGATTGGTTCTGGTAGCCAAGTATGCAACCTGATACCCTCCCCAACTATGCCCCTGAGCGCCAATTTTCTTAGGATTTACAAAGCCCATTT
This sequence comes from Bacteroidales bacterium, assembly GCA_041669105.1. Classification (GTDB taxonomy): domain Bacteria; phylum Bacteroidota; class Bacteroidia; order Bacteroidales; family UBA932; genus Bact-08. The sequence continues at coordinate 1,698 of JBAYBU010000281.1, forward strand.
CAATCACTTTAGTAATACCTGGCATAACTGCATTGAAAGCACTCTCTCCTGGGTAGCCATCTTTGTAAACCACATCGGGATTAAAAATCACGTAGCCGCTGCTATTATATGTATGATAATCTATAGTAGATCTATGAGCTTCGGGAACACGGTGGGAGAATAGATTATGAGAATTCCTATCATAAAAATTAACCATCATAGGATATTTAAGCGAAGGGTCAAAATTCTCTGGCAAATAGAGGACTCCCTCTAGCTCAACACCATCGTGGGAGGTCCATTTTATAAGCCGAGTTGTTCCCCAAATAAAATTATTTTGCTGTGCGTTAGCTTTTGTAATAGGAGTAATCTTTTTAAAATTATTGTTAGTAAAAAGAATATCTGGGAACTCTTCGAAAGTCTCTCTTGTAAAAATATAGGCATCACTCTCTTTTGCCTTAATTGGAGTATTGAGCATAAAATCACCTCTATACAATACCTCTGGAGAAGCATCTATACTAGAATTACTAGCTGATTTTTCAGAACTATTAACTAATGACTTTGAACTATTTACTGATTTTTCAGAATTACTAACTAACGAGTTAGAGTAATTATTTAGTCCATTTATAGAGTAGTAGCCGTAGCCTTTAGTGGTGTTGTCGAAGCCACTAAGCAATAGTGTGCTGGAAAAATCTATAAACTCCTCTAAAGGGTCGGTTTGAATATATCTATAGGTGATTTTATTTTGACGGCCAGTTACTGTAAGGTTTACCGGTTGGTTATTACCAAAAGGGTCTACCACCCAAATATCGTAACGGTCATATATCAAAA